>JAZNDN010000072.1:0-25300 GCA_045588085.1 Eubacteriales bacterium | reverse complement strand
TGCTATCGGCGGTGAGGAAGACGGTGTTGTCGGCGGCGGTGAGGTTGCAGACCCCGCAGAGTGCAAGATGATTGCAGACCTCGGTGTTACCATGCTTGCGGCAGGTATCGGAAACATACACGGCAAGTATCCTGAAAACTGGGCAGGTCTGAGATTCGACGTGCTTGAGAAAATCAGCGTAGCAGTTGGCGAAAAGATGCCCCTCGTTCTCCACGGCGGTACCGGTATCCCCGCTGATATGATTAAAAAGGCAATCTCTCTCGGCGTTTCCAAGATAAACGTTAACACCGAGTGCCAGCTCTCCTTCGCGGCAGCAACCAGAGAGTACATTGAAGCAGGCAAGGACCTTGCAGGTAAGGGCTTTGACCCGAGAAAGCTTCTCGCTCCCGGCTGCGAGGCTATAAAGGCAACCGTAAGAGAGAAAATTGAGCTCTTCGGCTCTGCTAACAAGGCGTAATCAGATATAACGTATTGCGAGGCGCGGAAATCCGCGCCTCGTTTTTTTGCTTTTTGCTTCAGTTTCGTGTTTTTTAAAAAAATTTCACACCGAGTGTATAAATTCCCGTTTTCGGGGCAAGTATCTTTTTCGTAAAGTGTGTCGGGATAAAGCAGACAATCCGTCCCCGCACTCTCGGAAGGAGAAAAAATGAAAAAGATACTTTTACCGATTTTTATGATTTTGTTTTCTACGCTTATTATAGCAGCAGTCCCCACGGAAGCAGAGGCGGCAATTTACGAGGATACTATAAGACTACATATTCTCGCCCCCAGCGATTCCGCAGACGACCAGAAGCTAAAGCTCGATATCCGCGACAGGCTCCTCGAAAAATACTCAGCCGAGCTTTCGGATTCCGACAGTATCGTTTTTGCCAAAGCTAAAATTTCGGGAATGCTGGACGCTGTAACCGAGGACTGCGAGAATTGGGTGAGGGAGCTGGGATATGACTATTCCGTCACAGCACAGCTATGCGAGGAATGGTATGACACAAGGCAATACGGTGATGTTTCCCTGCCCTCAGGCTGCTATACCTCGCTCAAAATCACCCTCGGTGCAGGCGAAGGGGCAAACTGGTGGTGCGTTATGTATCCGCCTATGTGTCTTGACGTAGCAACCGCTAAGGGCACCGCCGCATACAGCGACGACGAATACCGTCTCATATCCGAGAGCGGATACCGCATAAAATTCAAGCTTCTTGAGGCAATAAACGAAACGTCGCGGGGTGCCAAGCGTCTATTCGGACGCTGATTTATCGGCAACGAAAAAGCACGTTACCGACTACCTTCGCGAATTTTTAAAAAATCGGTTGATTTTGGCGGTCGTTTGTGATAAAATGAATTATAAATTTTTAAAGCCCCGAGTTCTCGGCAATTTCGGGGTAGCGGAGAAAATATGAGCGAAAAAAACATCGGACAGAAGCTGATAGCCGACAACCGAAAGGCACGCCACGATTATTTCGTAATAGAAACGTATGAGGCGGGTGTTGAGCTTTTCGGCACTGAGGTTAAGTCCCTCAGAGCCGGTGGCGTCAACCTCAAGGATTCCTATTGCGATATCGACGGCGGAGAGCTTTTCGCCCTCGGTATACATATCAGCCCCTACGAACAGGGCAATATATTCAACAAAGACCCCCTAAGACCGAAAAAGCTGCTTATGCACAAGCGAGAAATTATGAAGCTGGCAGGTCTCGTTTCAAGAGACGGATACACCTTAGTTCCCCTCTCTCTTTATTTCAAGGGGTCAAGAGTAAAGCTCGCACTCGGGCTTTGCAAGGGTAAAAAGCTTTACGACAAGCGTGACGATATTGCGAAGCGCGATGCTGACAGAATAATTGAGAGGCAGATGAAGGACAGACGCTCCTCGGGTGAGGACTGACGGTTCAGCACAAACATAGCTGAAAAAACGTCTTTTTGCATGTAATTTGAGTTTTATTGCAATACAAAAAACGAAGCGAACGGATAATCGGTTTGCTTCGTTTTTTTTCGTGAGTTTATTTGCGGCTGAATTGCTTTGCTTTTATACGCTTTTGATTTAATAAAGCCCGTTCAAATCCAAAAATTCCTTGATTTTGACCGAAGGAACGGCAAAGCCGTACTGAAACTCATTCTCCCCCTTAAATGAGGAAGCGTAATTGAGCCCAACAAGCTTCATATCAGCGTTTACCAATGCACCGCCTGATGAGCCGTGGTCAAGAAAAGCGGTATGCCACAGCACGCTGAAGGTCACACTCTTAAGCGACTCGTCGTCAATTTTGTCGGCAATGTCGGTGTAATTCGTAATTTCGCCCACCGTCAGCGCGTTATTCTGCCCCTGCGGCTGACCGAGCGCGAAAACAGTTTCGTTGCGGTCCGGTATTTCAGTATCGAGTGCAAATACCTTCAGCTCCTTATCCGAGTAAAAGCGAAGAACAGCAAGGTCGTATTCCGGTGCCTGCTCCAAAAGCTCTGACTCGTACTCGTTTCCGTAAGCGTCGTACACAGTGTATTCCGCGAAGGTTACCGGTTCTTCATAGTCAATCACGTGACAGTTTGTAAGAACGTAATAATAGTTTCCGAGCCGCTTGTATATAGCACCGCTTCCGGTTGCTCCCGTGCCTGTCGGGCTCGGGAAAAATCCCATTCCGCTGTAATGCCGTGCAACGACCTCAACGTTAGCCGTCATATACTCGGTGGTAAGTCGGTTGATAACGGAGGATATGTCACGCTCCCACGCAGCGTAAAGCGTTATATCCTCTTTCACCGCTTCGCCAAAATAATACCTGTTTTCAAACGTATCGTTCAGATACCAGCCTACAAAGGTATAGCCTGCTTTTTCGGGAAGTAAAGGCTCCTTGGCAGAATATCCCTCCCTAACGGTTTCGGTCCTCCGCGCCTCACCGTTGTTATATTCAAAGGTGACCTTGTAGGTATTGCTCTCTGTGGAGGAAAGCGTAATATCGCAGGAGATAAGATACGCCGCAATAATGCAAATAAGCAGTGCTAAGGCGATAAGCCTTAACAAAAGATTAATCCGCTCTTTTTTGCCCATATTATCACTCCTCCCACATATAACAGACTAAAATTTATATCTGTGATTATTTTATCACAAAAGTCTGCAACTTGCAATAGCCAAAGCCTGCTGATATGCAATTATTTTATTTTCCAAGTTCGAAAGTTTTATACAAATATTTTACATACGTATCTGTTTTTTACATTTTTTGGTATATATTATGAACATTTTTTTGCCAAACGATTAACTAGTATTTAACTTTGGCTGTTTTGGGTTGAGAAAAATGCAAAAGCGTGGTATAATATCAGCGTTGTTTTAATAAAGGTTGCTCGACTGTTTATCTTAGCTTTCCGACCCCTGTCGGAACTATGTCGAAAGTAAATGCTTGGAGGCTAATATGAAAAACAAAATCAAAACGAACGATATTCAAACCAGCGAAGAGAAAATCCCCTGCGCAAAGCGCAGGAAGCTCTATTTCAGAATTCTCAAGAAGCTTATGAAATGCAGATACAAGGAGCCTAAGTTCGTATATCTCGGTGAAGAGATAACCGGCGGCGGACTTATCCTCTCAAACCACGAAGGCACCGATGCGCCTATGTCGCTTGAGATATATCTTGACAGACCCCTCAGAATGTGGGGCGCCTCGGAAATGAACTCCGGACTCATAAAGCTTTACAAATATCAAACCAAGGTATACTACCACGAGAAAAAGCACTGGAACATTCACCTCGCAAGACTGTTCTGTCTTATCGCAAGCCCGCTCACAAATCTCTTTTACAGCGGACTTGACCTCATATCTACCTATCGCGACACGCGCCTCGTAAAAACCATGCGTGAAAGCGTTGAAGCAATCCAAAACGGTGATAATATCGTAGTATTCCCCGAGGATTCCTCAAAGGGATACCTTCCTCAGCTTGAGGGCTTCCACGAGGGATTCGTTATGCTGGCAGACGTCTGCCGCATGAAAGGTATAGACCTGCCAATTTTCGTTACATATTTCAAAAAGGAAGAGGGCGTTTATATAATAGATAAACCCATTCTCTACTCCAGCCTCAAGGAAAAGGGTATGAGCCGCGGAGAAATTGCAGACTACCTCTGCGAAAGATGCAACGCACTTGGCAGACTTACAAGCGATGAAATTGCAGTCCTTTCCGAAAAGCGCGAGGGTGCAGCGGAAAGTCTCAAAATCTCATAAGCGAGCTTTATAGAGCAAAGCAAAAGGATACGAAGCCAACGGTAAACGGCTGCGTATCCTTTTGCTTTTATGTTTTCAGTCAAAATCAAGCTGTGCGACGAATGAAAATCAACACAGCCGCCAAGAGCAGAATATATTATTCCGCACCGTCTATAAATCCGCCAAACAGCAAAATTCCATCGCGGTAGAAAACCGCTGACTGACCGGGCGTTACAGCTCTTACGGGCGACTCAAGAATTACCTCCGCCTCGGCATCCGATATAAAGCGCACGCGAGCGGGAACAGGCGGCGCCGCATATCTTAGCTTAACCTCAGCCTCTATAATCTCTCCCGGCGCACAGGGCGGTGCCGCCTGATAGCGTATTGCGCTGACGTATACCTTAGTATATCTTGTATCTTCAAGAGAAAGGATTATATTATTTGACACGGGGTCTATCTTCTTAACGAATATTCTGCCGGAAGCAGAAATTCCGAGTCCGCGTCTTTGACCGGTTGTGTAACGAATTATTCCGCGGTGCTTACCGAGAATATTCCCCTGCTCATCTACAAAGCTTCCCTCTTCCGACGGCTCGGTTCTTGCTTCTATAAAGGCAGCATAATCGTTATCGGGAACGAAGCATATCTCCTGGCTCTCCGCTCTATGCGCGGCAGTAAGCCCCGCATGCTCCGCCATTTTTTTGACGTTTTCCTTGCTTTCATCGCAAAGCGGCAAAATCAGCCTCGAAAGCACCGATTGCGGAAGGCGCCAAAGCATATAGGTCTGGTCCTTCTTAGCATCCGCACCGAAGCCGAGAGCATACCTCTTTTCCATGAGTGCCGACGCATCGGCAAAGCCAAGACGCCCTGCATTTTTGCCATCAATTTCGTGAAGGGTGGCATAATGCCCTGTTGCAATGGCGTCAAAACCATTATCCAAGGCGTATTTGAGCATATATGGGAATTTGATTTCGCTATTGCAAACTATGCACGGGTTAGGGGTTCTCGCGTTTTTGTACTCTTTTATAAAGTTCTCGACAACGCAATCCTCAAACTCCTCGGTGCAATCTATCACGTGAAGCGGAATACCGAGCGACTCCGCCGCCGCCCTCGCCTCTTCGATTTCGGTATAGGAATGCATTTTAAGAGTTGCACCCTCGACCTCAACACCCCTGCGCATGAGCTTGAGAGCGGCGTATGAAGAATCAACTCCGCCGCTTAATCCGACAAGTACCCTCATTTTCACCCCAAAAAATTATTCTTCATCGGGAATATGATGCTCGTCCTCGTCATCATCGCCCGCAGGAACCTCAAAGTCAATCGGAATGCCGTTCTTGGTATAGTAATCGGCAAGCGCGCTCTTGACCGCCTCCTCGGCAAGAACCGAGCAATGAACCTTCACGGCAGGAAGACCCTCAAGAGCCTCAACCACGGCACTGTTCGTAAGCGCCAGAGCCTCTTTCACGCTCTTACCCTTTATAAGCTCGGTTGCCATAGACGAGGTTGCAATTGCCGCGCCGCAACCGAAAGTCTTGAACTTACAGTCTACTATTCTGTCATTCTCTATTTTGAGGTACATTCTCATTATATCTCCGCACTTGGCGTTTCCGACCGTGCCTACTCCGTCGGCATTCTCAATCTCTCCAACGTTGCGCGGATGCATAAAGTGGTCCATTACCTTTTCGCTGTACTGCATACTGTTTTCCTCTCAGTCATTTTTCGTTACGGCTTATACGCCGACCTTCTGTTTTTTTACGAAATCCTCATACATAGGACTCATATTGCGAAGCCTCTCTATTATCGGAGGGAGCTTTTCAAGAATATATTCTATATCCTCATCGGTGTTTTCGTGAGAAATCG
This sequence comes from Eubacteriales bacterium, assembly GCA_045588085.1. Lineage (GTDB taxonomy): Bacteria > Bacillota > Clostridia > Oscillospirales > CAG-272 > UBA1740. The sequence goes on along the minus strand of JAZNDN010000072.1, from coordinate 19,283 downwards.
AGAGTCTTACCGAGCCGTGCGCCTTTTCGTGCGGGACACCCATTGCAATAAGAACGTGCGACGGGTCGAGAGAGGCAGAGGAGCAGGCGGAGCCTGTCGATGCGCAAATTCCCTCGTAATCAAGCATAAGAAGCATACTCTCACCCTCAATAAACTCAAAACCGATATTCACGTTACCGGCAAGTCGGCAGGTTCTGTGTCCGTTAAGCTTCGAATAAGGTATTTTTTCAAGTCCCTCAATGAGCTTATCTCTGAGCTTCTCTACCCTTCCGATATCCGCAAGCTTTTCATACGCTATCTCAATCGCCCTTGCAAGACCGAGAATATAAGGCAGATTTTCGGTTCCTGCCCTGCGACGCTTTTCCTGACCGCCGCCGCTTATAAGATTGTCTATCTGAACGCCACGTCTTATATAAAGAAGTCCTATACCCTTGGGAGCGTGAATTTTATGGCCGGAAAGAGAAAGCATATCTACGCCAAGCTCGGAAAGGTTGATATTGATATTTCCTACCGCCTGAACCGCATCGGTGAACATCAGGGCTCCCGCTGCGTGCGCAATCTCGGAAATCTGCTTGATAGGCTGTACAGTTCCGACCTCGTTGTTTGCATACATTATAGCTACGAGCGCGGTTTTTTCACTTACCGCACGGCGAAGCTCGTCCATAAGAACGACACCGTCGGAGTCAACACCGATATAGCTTACCGAAAATCCCTCGGCTTCAAGCGCCTCGCAGGCTCTGAGAACCGCAGGATGCTCTATTTTTGAGGTCACAATGTGATTTCTTCCCTTCGCGGCAAGTCGGTGCGCAGCACCCTTTATAGCCCAGTTATCGCTCTCGCTACCGCAGGAGGTGAAATATATTTCACCGGCAGTACAGCCCATAACCTTTGCAATTCTCTCACGTGCACCGTCAAGAAGCGCCTTTGCCTCTCTGCCCTTCTTATGAAGGCTGGAAGGATTGCCCCACGCTACCTCGAAGGCAGGTGCCATAGCCTCTATAACCTCACGGCTGACAGCCGTAGTTGCCGCATTATCCGCATATACAAATCGGGACATATAAGAATTCCTTTCTCTTGCCTGCTCGCAAAAAAGCTCGGCTTTCGGCATTGCCTTTCCCTATGGGAACACCCTCGCTTTTTGGCGAATTTTCTTATCCTGTAATATTGTATACTAAATTTGTGTATTTTTCAATAGGCTCATTCTCAGCAAATGTTAATTTTTTGTGAACTGATGGGTTCTTCATCACATAGGCAAGAGGAAATAATGCTATTCAAATCTGTACGCACTATTGACATTCGAGCAAATATATTATATAATAAAGTCAATTACACACCCTTTTGAAAGGAATAAAAAAATGTATACTATCGGTGTTGACCTTGGTGGAACCAATATAGCGGTCGGTATTTGCGACGAGGAGTTTAATATCGTCGATAAGGCATCCGTTCCTACTTTACCTAACAGAGAAGGAAAGCTCATAGTCAAGGACATGGCAGCTCTTGCAAAGGAGCTTATAGACAGAAACAATCTCACTCTTTCCGATATTCACTCCGTCGGAATTGCAGCCCCCGGCTCAGTTGACCCCGATAACGGTGTAGTTGAGTATTCTAACAATATTCCCTTCAAGGATTTCCCTGTTGCCGATATCTTCAAGGAATTTCTCCCGGTTGAGCACGTTTACGTTGCTAACGATGCTAACGCAGCAGCACTCGGTGAGGCTCTTCGCGGTGCTGCGGCAGGCACCTGTAGCTCGGTTATGATAACCCTCGGCACAGGCGTTGGAGGCGGTGTTATAATCGACAAAAAAATATACGCCGGCGGTGTAAACTATGCAGGCGCTGAGCTTGGACATACCGTAATCTGCGTAGGCGGCCGTCAGTGCTCCTGCGGCAGACGCGGCTGCTGGGAGGCATATTCCTCCGCAACGGCTCTCACGGCTATGACTCGCGAGAAGATGGAAGAGCTTGAGCTCAAGGGTATCCCCTCTCTGCTCTTCGATGAGGCAGAGGCTGAGGGTAAGGTTTCGGCAAGAACCGCCTTTAACGCTATGAAGCGCGGCGATAAGTACGGTCAGGTGCTCGTTGATGATTATATCTCCTACCTTGCAGTCGGTATCACTAATATGATTAATATCTTCCAGCCCGAAATTCTTTCTATCGGCGGCGGTGTTTGCAATGAGGGCGATACACTCGTCAAACCGCTTATTGACATCGTTTCATGTTGTCAGTATACAAGAAACAACTCCAATAAGACCAAAATAGTTATCGCAAAGCTCGGAAACGATGCCGGTATTATCGGAGCTGCGGGACTCGGAAAATAAAATTCAACCAAGACACCGTAAAGTTACGGCAGCTCCGTAACAGCGTGAAAATTATAAAAGCACCAAAAAGGTGAGGCTCGGATAAGGTTCCGCGCCTCGCTTTTTTCATAAATCGGAAAAAAGCACCGCTATGCGTATTGTTAATAAAATGTTCAATTTTTTTTTATGCTTTATTTGTAGTTGGATTATATAATAATATTATAAATTAGTTAGATTAGGATAATATTTATGGAATTAAGACTTTTTCGGAAAATAATCTCTCTCGTTCTCGCCTTCTCGGTGCTGCTCGCATCTTCGCTTTTTCTTTTCTCCTGCTCCGACGTTGAGGACGACCTCGGAGATATCCCCGGCGGAAGCGGCGGCGGAGGAAATACCGAAACCAGCTATCTTGACAAGGTAATAGTTCCTATCGAGAAGAACTACCCCGGCAGAGATGCAAAGAAATTCACCAAGATTGAGTATACAAGACCGGATTTTGATAAAATAATCACCCGTCTGGGCACCGTTACCACCGTTATCCGTCAGAACAGCAGCGATCCCGACGAGCAGGCGGCGGACGTCCTTGCCACAGAAACGGATTACCGCAGTGCGCTGACTATGTACGCCGTGGCAAGAGCGCACAGAAACGCTGACACCGCAGATACAAAATGGGCAGAGGAATACAACGCCTGCCACGCGAAAATATCCGCACTCACCTATGCGGCAAATACGCTCTACTCTGCCGCAGCAGCTTCTGAGCACGCAGAGAAATTTGAAGAAAAATGCTTTGGCGAGGGCTTCCTCTCCCGATACGGCGTTTCCTATACCGAGGAGCTTTCGGAGCTTTTCGATGCGGAGGCCAATCTTGTTGACGATTTTTCCTACCTCTCTAAAGCTACAATCAAGATAACCTACGGAGGATACACCGATTACGTTGATAATCTTATCACCAATTTCAGAATGAAATACGGTGACGGTACCTCGGAATATTACAGCGCACGTACAGCCTGCCTCGCTCTATACTCCAAGGAATACAATAAGCTCGCTACCCAAATTTACACAGACCTCATAAAAGTCAGAAGACTTATAGCCGACGAGCTCGGTTACGCCGACTATTCGGAATACGCATACGCTTATCTCGGATACGAATACTCCCCCGCGCAAATGGCGGATTTCATCGAAGACGTCACGGAATACGCTGTGCCTGTTTATAAAAATCTTAACCAAAAGTTTTTCTCGTATCTTTTCGCAACGCATCAGTCAAAGGAGCAAACGCTCGATACCCTGCTTAACAACGGCTATAATACGATAAAAAACACCGACAGCGAGCTTCTCGATATATATTCGTATATGCTCCAGTATTCCCTCTTCGATATTCAAATTGAAAGCTCCGAAAGATACGAGGGGGCGTATTGCGACTATCTTTACAGCTTCGACTCACCCCTCATATTTATGAGTGCTAAGGGCAAGGCGTCTGATTTTTCTGCGTTTTTCCGTCAGTTTGGTGCATTTGTTGACAGCTTCACCAATTACGGTGCCGAAGCAGAGGCAGGGCTTACCGAAATTTCAGCCTTGGCAATGGAGCTTATGATAACGCTCCGCCTCGGCTCAGCCTCGCATCCCTCCGATACCAACTATATGAAATACCGCTCAATAGCAGGCGCTATGGAAAGCATCATAATGAACGGATTTTATGCAAAATTCGAGGCGCTTGCCTATAAGCTTGATTACGAGGATATAACCGATAAGACACTTGAGTCGATAATAAAGGATATTTCCGCGGACTTCGGACTTTCCGTAACCTCGCTCTCAGACCTCATCACAAAAGATACCGTTTGCTCACCGCTCCTCTCGCAATCCTACGCGACAGCAGCCGTAACGGCTCTTGAGCTCTACTTTATGGAGGCCGAGGAAGCAGGTGCAGGCTTTGACGCCTATAAAATCCTCGTTGACCGAACAGAATGCGGCAGGAGCCTTGAGGATAATCTCAGAGAAGCCGGTCTTACCTCACCTCTTGAGCAAAACCGACTTAAAGATATATCAAACCTCATATACCGCGAAATTTTCGGCAACGACTACTGGGACTCAAACACAGGAGAAAGCAATGCATAGGAGAAATTTGCCAAGGCAAATTTAATGCATAATGCATTATGAATTTTGCAAATAAAAAGGGCTAGAGCAGGAAAACTTGCTCTAGTCCTTTTATTTGCAATCAGTTATGCTTATTTTCGGTTATTGTGTATTTACCGTGGGGATAGTCAGTCCCTCATCGGTATGTTGTTTTTTGGAATGTTCCTTATTCAGCAGAAACGCCGGGATAAGCGTCTGCAGCAAGGATATACTCATAAAGTGCATCAACAACTGCCTTAACAACAGCGTCACCGCTCTCGTTAGCGTTGAATGCATAGTTAGCGAAGCAAACTACCTCGGTAGCAATCTCCGCACCGCTCTCATCGTAGGTGGTAACGGTGATGTTCTTGTCAAAGTTGTGAATGTTTGCGTTAGCATAAACGCTTACAAGAACGTCTTGACCACCGATGCTTCTCTGCTCGGTTTCAAGAACTACACCGTTAACCGCAACGCTCTTAGCAGCGCTGTTCAGAACGAATACGAACTCGGGAGTGGACTTAAGGTCAACTGCTATACCAACACCAAGCTCATCACCTGTATATTCCTCATAAATGGGAGCGTAGTCAGCGGTAGTAACGTAAGCGCCGATTGCATCGTCAAACAGTTCAATTACAGTGTCACGAACGTCGCCTGCTTCAACACCCATTTCTGCAAACATAGCAACCTCGTCAGCGTCAAGGTCCATGTAAGCGTATGCTGCCTTGAAGTAAGAGAGCATGTAGTACATAAGGTCCTTGTCACCGTCGTATTTGCCGGTGGTGTCTGCAAGAATGTATGCGGCATAAGTGTAAGGATTAACGTTGGTTTCGTATCTGGATACGACGGTTTCACCGCCAACCACCTCTTCGAATACTATCTCGAAGGTTGCGCCAATGAATACCTGGTTGGAATCGATGTTTATAGTTGCAACGTAAGCCGCCTCACCCTCGGGAGTTGCTCCGAGAACGAATGCTGTTCCCTCGCCTGCCTTAAGATGCTGACCGTACCCGGTAGGAATGTAAAGGTTGATACCGAGAGAGGTGTAAAGCGAGGTGGAAACGTAAGGAGTGAAGTCAGCAATGTAAGCTACTTCCATTGCAGGCTGATACTGCACAGCGGTAGCGGTGGACGCAGAGGTCGTTGCCCAGCCGTTGTGAGTAAGCTTAGCGGTAGTACCTACCTTGTCAGCCTCGGTATACTCGGGAGCGGGAAGGATAGCGGTCTTGTAGAAGTCCTCGTAAAGAACGATAGAGGTTCCGTCAGCACGAACGTACTCAACGCTCTTAACGTCAGCCTCAGTGCCGACTGCATATTTCTGAGCCTCGCTGCCGGTTACGTAATTGTACTTGATTGCCATAAGGTCGGAGGTAGCATAGTAAAGCTTTGCTCCGCCGCTGTTTTCAAGAATAGCGGTGCTGCTACCGGAGGTTACGGTGGGAGTGCCGGTGTAAACCGTGCCTGCACCGAGAACAACCTTACCTGCAGTACCTGCGGGAGTAACGTTACCGGAAATCTCGGAGTTCGTTACAACTATGTTGGAGTATCCGAGAGAGCTGGAGAAGACAGTCTTGGAAGCAGCTGCCTTGATAACGCATCCGTCAACGGTAAGAAGATTGCGCGCTGCGGTAAGAGTGCCGACGCCGTAGTTATTGGATGCCGCAAGAGCAACGATGGTGGAATCTGCATTCGTTCCGTTAAGCTCAATTTCAGCGTCGTTTATTACATAAGCACCCTCATAAGGCTTAGCCGCGGAGGGACCGAAGGAAAGATTGATAAGCGCCTTGGTTGCGCCTGCAGCCTGAACGTAGCGTCCGCCGTTGAAGGTGAGACGAGTGTCGCCTCCGGATGCCGAGCCGCCGGTGGTTGCGGTTACAAGCTGGAGCGTTTCAATAGTAACGTCGGGGTCGTTCATATCGCCGCCCTCAACAGTAAGAGTCTTACCGCCGCCTACAATGTTAAAGGTGGCGTAATTCTTGCTGGTACGGATAACGCCGCCCTTACGGGAGGACTTGATAACGAGTGTTACGTATCCGTTGTTGTTGTGGTTACCGTTGGTCGAACCGCCGGATAGCGCTCCGAGAGCTACAAAGTAATTTGCAGATGCCGACGTATCAATGGTGTATCCGTTAAGGTCAATAGTTACGCTGGTACCGCCTATTCTTGGGGAGATGGTAGTGTCGTACGTAATATCACCGTTAAGCTTGAGTATATCTCCATTCTTGAAAAGTGAGGTGAGACCTGCGTCAACGGCTTTCTTAACGTCGTTGTTAGAGCTATAAAGACTGGTATCGGTTACCCAGTGAGTCATATAATCGTAGAAGTCCTGAAGATTGTAGTAATTCGATACGCTTTCGTCAGAATGGGTTACCGAGAAGAGCCAGTGGTCGAAGTTGTATGCAACTGTACCGTCAGAGTTTTCAAGAGCTTCAAGCGTATAATCCTTGCTCGAAGGCATATCAACCGAAACGCTGTAACCGTTGGTGTAAACGGTTGCGCCGAGGTATGCCGAAGCGTCAAAGGTTGCATCGCGCATAAGGCTGATATAGGTACCAAGCTCCTGAGCTACGGGAGTAGCCTCTGCCAGAGTTTTGTATCCAACACCGTTGATGCTTGCCACGTAATCCTTGGGGGCTATAACAGCGTTTGCAGGGTCAAGGTAATCGTTAACGTCGAAGGATTCGCCAAGGTAACCGTCGTTATAAACTGTGTACTCCATATTGTCAAATCTGAGAACGGAATCTGCCTTGTAGGTATCCTCAAGGATATGGAATCTGATACCGTCAAGGTCAGCGGACTCACCGAATCCATTAGCCTGGAAGATAAGCTCGCCGTTGATATAGAAATATCCCTTGCGGCTTGCGTTGTCTATAACGTACTTGAAGTTGTTATAGCTTCCGTCGGTGTTAAGGTTAATAACCTTAGCAGCATCACCGCTTCCGTAGGTTGCAACGCCGTCTTTAACGGTGAAGGAAGGACCGAAACCGGTTCCGCTTCCAATACCGCTGTTGTGGACAATGGTGTAAATAGCGAAATCTATAAGCGAGCCGCCGCCGTACGCGAGGTCAAACTCATATACAACAACGTCAAACTGCTTCTCTGTGCCCTTAAGACCGGTCTGAAGCTGAGTGCCGAAAATCTGATAGTAAATCTGGGGACTGTTGGAGTCTATTATACGGGTGTATGTAACCTCGTCGGTCACGGGGTTGTAGCTGGATTCGACACGTACCGAGGTACCGCTCTTTGCAGTCTTGGTGCCCGTGGTAACCTCGTAGTTGCCGTCTCCGTCCTCATCAGTGAATGTGGGAAGGTGGTACTCGTGAACTATGCTGCCGTTATCGTTCGCATAGGTGAACCAGCCGGCATAAACACCGGGACGCATATAGCCGTGCTGATATGTGGTGTAAGCAGTACCTATTTCCGATGCCGAATCCTCAAAATCGTAGTCGATTACATAGCTTTGAAGGGGAGCCTTAGCGGAAACAACGCCAAGGCATCCGTAAACAGCTGCGGGGTTACGGTAAATCTTGGTTCCGCTTATAAGGTTTGCCTCAGTCTCGAGGTTGTCGATATAAACACCTTCACCGTATGTAACGGTTGCGCCGTCGATATCAACGCCGTTGCCTGCCTTAACCGAACCGCCGGTAACGGTTGCCTCAACGCCACAGAATACTGCATAAGCATCGCCTGTAGCTCCGGTGAGCTCAAGCGCGGTATCGGTAAGAGTAACTGCGTTCTCGTATTCCGAGAAGAATATTTCGTAGGTTGCCTTTACGATAACGCTGTTAAGAGTTATTGCGGTTTCCTCGCTCTCTGCGAGGAAGAAGGAGTCGAATCCTACGAAGGAGCCTCCGTCAACGCTGATAGATGCGCCAACGCCTACGAAAGCATTACCGCATTCTGCGATAAAGTTAACGTTGGTAGCGTTGAAAACCGCACCCTCGTCGAGAACGAATGCATCAAAGAGATTTTCCGATGCGGTAACCTCAAGGAGCGAAGCCTCAAAGCTGCCGGAAACGTTGAAGAGCGTTTCTGCATCGGAGGTTGCGTGGATTCCGTATCCCGAGCCTGCGATTACAGCGCCGTCAGCGGCATCTGCAATGGGACCTGCGGATACGATATGACCCTGACCGACAACCGAGCCTGAGAGCTCGAACACTGCCGTATCAGCGGTGTTGGTTATGGTATAACCGCCGAGGTCAAGGGTTTTTCCAACGGGGATAGCGAGGGGTTCGGAAATCTCGATATCACCGAGGAGGGTGACCTTTCCGTCGCTTGATGCTGCAAATGCCTCATCAAGAGTTGCAGCGCTGCCGCCGTTATAGCCGTATGCATCACCGTTTGCACCGATGACTACCACGAGGCCCGCTACGATAAGCGCCACGGAAAGAAGGAGAACTAAGAGCTTTGTTGATTTTTTCATCTTTCAATTCCTTTCTAAGTATTTTTTTACAAAGCCAACAAACTTAAGTAATTCGTGTTATTGCATTTACGCGCGCTATGCCTCGCGGATGAGCGCGACACACGTACGCATCTACAATTACACATCATAATTTTAACACGCTAAAATTCGTTTGTCAATACTATATTAATAAAATAGCGAAAATTTACCTATCATTTGTTGAACAATAGCAATATTGTGCTATTTTGTAGCAATTTTGTGATAGCACACAAATAGGTACAAGCATAATTCGGTGGATTTTTACATATTGTACGCAAGCGCTATGATAATGAAATACTGAATTTTTGTAAAAACGAACGTTCAGGGTGCAAAAAATCTGTAATTTTTTACAAGCGAATGCAATCGTAAGATGGTAATCCAACCGCTATAAATATTATTGCAGCGGTGATCAATTCACCGACTTACTCCTTTGTCTAGAAGAAATGAAAGGCGAAGCACGGATTTAACCAATGCTTCGCCTTTTAGTTCAAATTTAAACCGCGTCACAAAAACAACGCCGTTTCGACCTCACCTCACACAAAATTCACCTTGACAAATTTTCCTATTCCCGAAAATTTCATTCACGAATTTGAAGTTTTCCGTCTTTAACGCAAGCGTATTTTCCCGGCTCGTGAAGTATTACGGTTTCTCCTTCAATGCACTTTACCGACGCGGGTGAGAGAAGCTTATCGGTTCTGCCGATTACGGCAAATCCGTTCTTAACCGGAGCGAGAATGAAGAGTCTGAAATCGTCGGCATCTGTAAGAGTCACGGTGAAACTCTCGCCGGGGGCAAGCATTCGAAGCTCGCCCGAAAAATGCTCGTAAACCGCATATTCTCCCTCGGGGAGTCCGTCTACGAAGGTGGCAGCGATTTCTGCCGTTACCGGTTCGTTTGCTTCGCTTATATTAAAAGCCGCGAGAATACCGTGCTCACCGACACGGTTCTGTATTTTGATTGCCTTACCGCTTTTCGTGGGGTCATCTGTTACGCAATCGTAGCTTGCAGTGGCAGGGCGGTCTGCTCTGAGGATTTTTCCGTCAGAGAAGCACAGAGGAGCAAGGAGCTCGGGACGGCTTCTGCCTAACATATCGCTGACGTAGATAGGTCCGCCGCTGACAGCTCTGAGTACACTGTTTTTGACAGCCTGCCCATCATCCGTCCACCACATATCCCAGTCACAGTAATAAAGCTCACCCTGGAGCAAGGAATTATATGCGCACTGCATAATATGCTTGGTAAACCAAGCGCGATTTTCGGGGAGAAAATCATCTGAGCAACGGCAGACGGGGGTTGCGCTTCTGTTCCACATATCCTCGCTTCCCATGCCCATGCAGTTTATAACCGCGTTATCAAAATTAGCACCGCAGGAAGCCTCCATACCCTTATGGAACTCTGCCGCAGCCTTACCGACAGGGGCCAGACCCTTATAGTATCTTCTCGTCATGCTCTGGTTATCAATTTTAACCAGCTCTGCTCCGCAGGCACGGAAAAAGCTATGAAGCGTATTATAATACATAAAAGATTTATCAGCGTGCCAATCGGGAACGAGATATCCGTTTTTCGCTGTGATAAGGTAATCTTTGAGGATTTTATAGGCTTCACCGTCCGGGTCAATACCTCGCCAATAGCCTGTCGTGGGGTGCCATATTCCGACCTTCATACCACTCTCACGAAGCTTTGAAATGCAGGATTTGAGTCCTCCGGGGAAGCGAATCGGGTCTGCCTCAAAATGATACATTGCCGAGGAATACATAACGGCTATCATTTCCTTGAAATCGGCGTAGGTTCTTCCCCAGAAATCCTTTATATGCGCCCACATATCGTCAAGCATCATCCAACGGACCGGGATTCCCTTTTCGGAAAACTCGTCACGCTTTTGTAAAATTCCCTCCTCGCATACTCTTATCTGCATACTGTCCCAGCTGCACCAGCCGAGGTATTCGAGAATTTCGGGATATCTGCGTTCTTCTCTTTTCCGCACCTTGCCGCCAAGGAGCTTTACAGCCGCCACAACGCAAGCGCGAATTGCATCTGACGGACGGGACGCCTTTGCGTATACCATTACGTCACCCTCGCAGGAATACAGATTTTCGCACCAGGAGAAAACTCTTGCACCGAAGCTTTTTTTATCGCCTGCATGGAGAACGCACTTGTAGCTTTCGTTAACGAGCGGCACGACAGCCACGAAATCACCGTCAGCAAGGCGAAACACCATGAGCTGAGTTTCGTCGGGCACGTCGGAAAAATCCTTCGGGAAATAGGGTGAGCACCAATACTCTCCTCTTCTGTAATCAGCCATAATACCGCACACCTCGGGCAAGACCTCGGCTGAAACTGTAACTCCGCGGTCGGCGTCAAGCGAGCCGTTAGAACATTCCTTAAAGCTTGAATCGCGACACTTTGCACGCACGGAAACGGTGACTGCACCGAGAATTTCCTTCTCGCTTACTGCGTTTTCAACCGGAATTTTTTCTCCCGAGCTGAGATTGAGATACGCCTTGTAGTTAAATAAATTCATAATACGGCTCCTTTCAAGTGCGTTTCATAAGGCATAGAGACTGATACGTCTCACAGTTGATATTATACAGCAAATCATATCAGCTTTCAAGTACCGACGTAATATTTTGACAGCAAAATTGTTTCGACGCCGATTTGTATGTTTTGTCTATTTTTTATTATTTCTCTTGGTAACAGTGCTATTTTTTAAACGGTGACAAATATCATAGATTACCCTTCTGATATGCTATACTTGACAAAAAAGGACTAGAGCAAGTTTTCCTGCTCTAGCCCTTTTTATTTGCAAAATTCATAATTCATAATGCACTATGCATTAAATCTGCCCTCGGGCAAATCTGCTGCATACCTTTTCGCCTGCGTTGTGAAGAGCAGGTGGTATTTGCCCTCTTTTTTCATAAGCTCATCGTGAGTTCCGGTTTCGACGATTTCGCCGTTTTCAAGGACAATAATCTTCCCTGCCGTTACGGCGCCGCCAAGTCTGTGACTGACGAATATTGAAATTTTTCCTTCTGAGAGCATTTCAAATCTATTAAAGACGTCCTGCTCTGCAAGGGGGTCAAGTGCAGCGGTCGGCTCATCCATTATGAGTATATCGGAATTCTTATAGAAGGCTCTTGCTACCGACAGCTTCTGCCACTGACCGCCGGAAAGCTCCATTCCGTCCTCGTGGAACATACGGGTAAGAGGGGTATCGTAACCGAGCTTCAGCTCGTTTATAAATCCGTCGGCATTTCCCATTACACCGGCTTTTCTGATTTCCTCGGCATCGGGGGCACGGTCTATATCGCCAAAGCGGATATTTTCCGCTGCGGTATCGGAATATTTACCGAAATCCTGGAATATTATACCGAACATATCGTAGAGTGCTCTGGTATCGTACTCGCGGATATCGTATCCGTCGAGCAATATCACGCCCTCGGTTGCATCGTAGAGGCGCATAATGAGCTTCAAGAGGGTTGTTTTACCTGCTCCGTTAAGACCTACGAGGACTACCGATTCGTCGGTTTTGAGCGTCAGGCTTATATTTTTGATAACGTCACGCTTGGTGCCGGGGTATCTGAAGGACACGTTTTTAAATTCTATGGTATGCTTACAGTTTCGGTCGGGGATTCGCGGCTCGTCTAAGATAGGAACGACGGTCGCTTCCTCATTCATAAAGTCTATCATATTCTCTATGAAGAGAGTACCCTCATATATCGTGGCGGTTGATGCGACGACGGTCGCAACGTATGAAGTTATGGAATTGAGTGCTCCGGAATAGAGCGAATAATCACCTATCATACCTCCGCTGAAAACGACGTCATAGGCTACGAATGCAAACAGCGCGCAGGAGCAGACGACGTATATCAGCGACACTAAAATCTGCGTCAGTCCCTCACGTGTTACTAGCTTTTTCATACCTTTAAAGTACTTTTTAAATGCTTCATTGTACTTTTCGGTAAAGGTATCGCCAAGGTCTAAAATCTTAATTTCCTTCGCGTAATCCTTATTAGTCATAAGAGAGGCGTAGTAATTCATTTTTCTGCGCTCTATCGAATGGCGGCGGATATAATGGAAATTACGGTTTTTAAAGTAGTAATTGACGAAAGCTCCGGGCAGCGAGGCAACTATTACTATTATCGGCGCCCAGGGGCTGAGGGTTGCGAGAACTATTATAAACGAGGTTACGCTGATTATAGCGCTTATAACCGAGAAGGTTGCCGATAGTATTCCTATGGGGCGCATTCCGGCTTCCCTATTGGCATTTTCAAGCTTCTCGTAAAATTCAGGGTTATCAAACGAGCTCTGGTCAACGGTTTTTGCCTTTCCGATAATTTTGAGCTTTATATGGTTTACCACAAGGTCTCCTGCGATTGCAGTTACCATAGTATGAACTCTTCCCAGCACTCTATGGAAGAACTGGTATATAAGCTGAACTATCAGTATGAAGATAACCGGACTGAGTATTACGAATATATCGTTTCTGACGTTTCCCGTCGTATCCGCACCGATAAGAGAGGAGATTGCATTAAGCAAATCACGCGAGATATACGCACCGAGCACAGGCAAAACACCGTCAAGCAGGCAAAGGGCGCACATTACGATAAGCAGAATCGGTGAGGACTGCCATACGAGTGAAACTATGTAAAAAAGGCGCGAACAGAAGCCTTTTATTCTTTTGGCTACGTAGGCGGGAACCTCTTTTATGCTTTTCGGCTTAGGGATTCCGTCCGTCATAGGTTTTCTCATTGGTGGAGGCGGCATTTTATTATCTCCTTAATAACAGACTCACGAAAGAGCCGTTTTTTTCAATATATTGCGGCAAAATCAAAATTTACCGTTGAGTCGAGGGACGTTTTTTAAGCCCTGAGCAAAGAAGAATTATAAGCTGGGCGGGTACTCCGAGCAAGAAAGCAAGCCAGACATTTGAGCCGAGAAGCGTCAGAACCGAAAGATAAACGGCAAGCAGGAGCGACCACATAAGAAAAGAGATAGCAAGGTAATTGAGCCGTCTTATGCCCCATACGCTATTGAACACGAGTGCCACGGTGAAGCTTAACGGAACGGCATAGATAAAGGTAAGCCAGGCGGGCATCACGGCTCTTCCCGAGAGATTGAGCTCGACGAAGGCAAAGGTTGCCGCAAGCCACACAAGAAGCACGGCAAGCCCCGATATGATAAGGTGATTTCTTATATCGGTTGCGGTATACTCGGGATTCGGCTTTTTCAGATGTGCACCGTCCGTGTGGTCCTCGGTGAGCAGATAATCAACGGTGACTTCAAAGTAATCGGCTATCTGCTTCAAGACCGTGATATCGGGAACCGACTCGCCTCTTTCCCATTTCGAAACCGCTTTATCGGAATAATTAAGGATTTCGGCAAGCTTTATCTGCGTGAGTTTGCGCTCGGTTCTGAGCGAGCAGATATTTGCCGCTATTATTTCACGAAGCTCTTTCATTGTAAACTTTTGTTTCCTTTCGGAATGTTTTTAATACTGTATAGGTATATATTAACACAAATTTGAGCGCATTTCAATAGTTTTCGGATAAATTCTCCTCTCGGTAGAGACAAATTCTACTGTTATTTTCACGGTATAAAGGAAGCGGTAGAGAGAGGCTTGCGAGGTTGAGAGACAGACTGCTGAGGTGTAGGGTGACTTTCGCTCGTAAGTGTGGTAACATTTATGACAGAGCCGCACCGTTAGGACGCATACGGATTTACAATTCGGTTTGCCGTGCTTGTTATGCCGATTTGATTTTCAATTTTCGGAATGATTTTCGTCCACTGTGGCAATACTTATCACAAAACAGGAAGGTTTAGAGAAATAGAATGAAAAAGCTTTTGATATACGGGGATTCAATACTGCGCGGAGTTACCTATTCCGAGAAGCGTGCGCGGCATACCTTAGTTGAGGGCAGCGATTTGAAAAATCTTTGCGAGCTTGGATACGAGGTTAAAAACCGCAGCCGCATGGGTGCTACGATAACCCGCGGACTTGACATGCTGTGCTCTGACGAGGCTGAAATTTCCGAGGGGGATTTCGTACTGCTTGAGTACGGTGGAAACGACTGCGACTATGAGTGGGGCGAGATTTCAAAAAATCCCGAGGGGAAGTTTGCACCGCATACGCCCGAGGACAAATTTACAAAAGAATACTCTCTTGCCATTGAAAAGGTTCGTGCGCGCGGTGCTACGCCTATTCTTTCAACCCTCGTTCCCGTAGATGCAGAGAGATACGTAAAATGGATTAGCAAAAACAACTCTTACGACAATATCATGTCATGGCTCGGCGATACCTCTATGCTTTACCGCTGGCAAGAGCGTTACAACCGCTTGGTTGAGAGCATAGCGCGCCTTTTCGGCTGCCCGATAATTGACCTGCGCGAGCGTTTTCTGCTCTCTCATAACTATAAGGAGCTGATTTGCTACGACGGAATCCACCCGACAGAGCTTGGGCACGTTGTGATACGCGAGGAGCTTGCAAGAGCCGTTCGTTCCGTACAGCGTGCAGACTCGGAATTTGAAGCGCTGTTCGCGTAGACAAGATAAAATGAGTTAAGGTAAGATAAGCCGTAACAAAGCCTTTTCGAGCCTTTGTTATGCATTTTGCATAAAACAAAACACAAGCAAGGCACAGTGCTCGTCTATGTCTTGCTTGTGTTTTGTTTTCGTTTATGCCCGAAGGCATCGGGCGGAATTTATTTGTGGTGGTGTGCTTTGATAAAGCCTGCCATCTTGCTGAACTCCATAACGATAAGAGGCGCTATCGTGAGTGCAAGACCTATAAGATACTGATACCAGTTGAGCATTACAAGCTCAAAGGCTATTCTTACAGGCGTAAAGAGCACGAGGGCAACCAGAGCCGTTGAGGTAAGTGCTGCGAGGTTAAGCGTTTTGTTTCCGAAGAAGCCGTACTTGAACAGCGAATGCTCCGAGCGCATATTATAGCTCTGTACTATCTGAGTGAGTGCGAGAACCATAAATGCCAGCGTCTGACCGCCTGCGAGGGCATCGGGATTCTTAGCAAGTTCGCCCGCGAAGATTTCGGGGAGCGAAAGACCGGTTCCGACAACGAAGCCGACAAGGGTAAGAAGCGCGAACATAAAGCCCTGAAGAACCACTCTTACACCAAGACCGTGCGCAAATATACCTTCGTCCTTAGGCTTTGGCTTACGGTGCATTATATCGCTCTCAACCGATTCCATACCCAGCGCTATTGCGGGAAGGCTATCGGTTACGAGGTTTATCATAAGAAGCTGCATCGAAAGAAGCGGGGTTATGCGCCAGAGTATCATTGCGAGGAATACGGTGATTACCTCACCGATATTCGTACCAAGCAGGAAGCCGACAACCTTACGGATATTAGCGTAAATTCCTCTTCCCTCTTTTACGGCTTCTACTATGGTGGAGAAGTTATCGTCGGTAAGCGTCATATCAGCGGCGCCCTTTGCGACGTCGGTACCCGTAATACCCATTGCACAGCCTATATCTGCGGCTTTGAGAGCGGGTGCATCGTTAACACCGTCACCGGTCATGGAAACTACCTGACCCTTACGCTGCCATGCTTTGACGATACGGATTTTATTTTCGGGCGAAACTCTTGCATAAACTGAGATTGTTTCAAGAACCTCTGAGAGCTCATCGTCACTCATTTTATCAAGCTCAACGCCGGTGATTGCACGGTCACCCTCAAGATAAATACCAAGCTCCTTAGCTATGGCAGAGGCGGTGACAACGTGGTCACCGGTTATCATTATAGGCTTAATGCCTGCTTCGCGGCAGGTTGCAACGGCTACCTTCGCCTCGGGGCGAGGGGGGTCAATCATTCCGACAAGACCGATAAAAGTGAGGTCGGATTCAAGGTTTTCGGTGGTGATTTCATCGGGAAGCTTATCTATTATCTTATAAGCAACCGCGAGAACGCGCAGAGCGTCGGAGCTCATTTGTTCATTCTTGACCTTTGCTCTTTCAAAATCACCTGCGATGCAGCGGCTTTCCATCATATCGACGGCACCCTTTACGATGACGACGAGCTTTCCGTCAATTTCGTTGACGGTTGACATAAGCTTTCTGTCCGAGTCGAAGGGAAGCTCTGCTACTCTGGGATTTTCCTTATTGATTTCGTCCTTGAGCATACCGTTTTTATGAGCGGCAAGAACGATTGCGGTTTCCGTGGGGTCACCTATATGGGTTTCTTTGCCACCGTCAAAGATTACGGAGCCGTCACAGCAAAGCGCACCGTAGAGAAGAAGGCGCTTCACGTCCTCTGAATTGTTCGCTGTTATATCCTCAATTTCGCCACCGTCGCAGAAGGCTTTAACAAGAGTCATTCTGTTCATGGTAAGCGTACCGGTTTTATCCGAGCAGATAACCGATGCGCTTCCAAGAGTTTCAACTGCGGGAAGGCGGCGGATTATCGCATTTTTCTTAACCATACGCTGAACGCCGAGCGAAAGAACGATAGTGACTATTGCGGGAAGTCCCTCGGGAATTGCCGAAACTGCAAGAGAAACCGACGTCATGAAGATATCAAGTATTCTCATATCGCTCAGAATTCCGACAAGGAAGATTATTGCGCAGGCACCGAGTGCTATGAATCCGAGGTATTTACCGAGGGTTGAGAGCTTTTTCTGAAGGGGAGTTTCTCCCTCGCTCTCGCCGGAAAGAAGTCCTGCGATTTTACCCATTTCGGTGTCCATACCGGTTGCGGTTACGACTGCGGTTGCGGTTCCGTAGGTGATGCTGCAGCCCGAAAATACCATATTGGCACGGTCACCGAGAGGTGCTTTCTCGGAAATTTCAGCGTTTGCATCCTTTTCTGCGGGCACAGACTCACCGGTAAGTGCGCTTTCTTCACTTTTGAGGCTGACGCTATGGATAAGTCTTGCGTCGGCGGGCACGAAATCACCTGCTTCAAGCAAAATTATATCGCCGGGAACGAGTGCCGATGCGTTTACAACGCATTCCTTGCCGTCGCGGATTACGCGGGCGTGAGGGGCTGACATATTCTTAAGGGCTTCGAGCGCCTTTTCGGCTTTACTCTCCTGCATAACGCCCATGAGCGCGTTGAGTATTACTATCAGCAGGATAAGCACGGGCTCGAAGAATTCCTTGGGATTCTTCTCAACAATAGCGATAACGAACGAAATCACAGCTGCTATTATCAGTATGATTATCATTACGTCTCGGAACTGCTCAAAGAATCTTGCGAGCATTGATTTTTTCTTTTTCTCTTTGAGGCGGTTTTCGCCGTATTTTTCGGTGCGGCGCGCTACCTCCTCCTCCGAAAGTCCGAGCTTTTTGTCTGTTTCAAGCTCAGAGAGGACTGCGTCGGAGTTTTTGCAAAATGGTTTTTCCACTGTTTTTTCTCCTTTATATCTATTTATAATATTCCTGTAATAAATATTTCTATTCCTATTGCTATGAGTATGATTCCGCCGAACACCGTTGCTTTACCGGCAAGCTTAGTTCCGAATTTTTTACCGAGATATATACCGGCCAAGCATATCGCGAAGGTTATTGCGGCAATTATTCCAACCGAAAGCAACGCTTCGGGAAATTTGTAATCGGCTATGGTGAAGCCAACCGAAAGAGCATCTATTGAGGTTGCGACGCCCTGAATGAGAAGTGCTGCAATGCCGACGCCTTGCGCGACCTCTTCCTCGTTATTCTTTATACCGTCGTAGAGCATTTTTCCACCAATCATGCCGAGAAGCCCCAGAGCTATCCAAGGGATAAAGAGGGCAAAGCTTTCGAAGTATTCGACCACGGTATGAACGCATATCCAGCCCAAAAGAGGCATAAGTCCCTGGAAGAATGCGAACACCGCAGAAATTCCGAACATTTTGCTTCTTTTCATTCCCTGCTCGTTAAGTCCGTTTGCCAGGGATACGGAAAATGCATCCATTGCCAACCCGACTCCGAGAAGCAGACTTTCAAGGAAAAACATTAAGCTAAGATTCATAAAACCTCCGATTATGTACGATAGAAGCAATTGCGCGGTACAAAGCTATAACGGCTTTTATACACGAATTTGCAAATCTCAGGCGTTGCAAAACAAAAAAACCAAGAACGGCACAATGCTATACTTGGTTCATCCTATTTGCCCACGTACAGCACATAATGCAATACGCGAGTCTGGTATTTTAAAGCAAGCCAGGTCTATTCAAAGACCAGTGTGTTGACTTACTCCGCACGGACGTGCGCTAACTACTCCCTCACGAGATAATGGTATTCTAGCACAAAATTCCGTTATTGTCAAGAGATTTTCACAAATATAGGAAGCTGCGGAAAAAGAGTCCATTCGACGAAGGCATAAAAACCGACAAGAATAGGCTCTTTTAAAAATTAATTTTGCTATTTTAGAGTTTTACAGCTTGAAATTTCAAAATCGAGGCGTAAGCCTTGTATATCATCAATTCCGAAGGAATTGCATATCA
>JAZNDN010000071.1:0-6443 GCA_045588085.1 Eubacteriales bacterium | reverse complement strand
AATGAGCCGTAGTTAAGTACGACTTAACAAGGATTATTGCGACGAAAGATGCTGAAATTTATCGTCGCAAGGCTTATTGGTTCGATTCTCTTACGGCTAAGTAAGTAAATCGCTTATCATTCTTATAAACTCGGCACGGGTACACTCCTCGGAGCCGTCGTTATCAAAATACAGGTCGTAGCCGTATTTTTCCACGTTATCGTCGGCAGCGTTGCCGTAAACGTTTTTTGCAAGGCGCGTATTCGCTCTGACGAGCAGAGTTTTTGCCGCACCGCCCGTTGCCTCAACGAATTTTGCGATTTCCTCCGGCTCTCTTATGTGAACGAACATTACGACGTCCTCGGAAACGAGGAATTTATCGTACTCCGCCTTCAGCCATACGGTAGGCAAGTCGTTATAATCAACGCAAAGCTGCTTGAGGTCTGCGAGAAATTTTCTTGAACGGTCGTCCTTCGAACCGTCCCAGCCGCACTGAGCCGCAATTTCCTTGATAGGCATTATCGAGGACACGTTTTTCACTCCGCCGAAATGCTTTGCCACGGCTTCGCACAATGTGTCCTTCCCGACACCGCCCTTGCCGTTAATTACGATAACAAGCTTAGATAATTCTGACATTTCCGTCTCCAAACTGCAGAACGGCAATTTTTAATAACGAAGCGCCGTCCCCGACTTATATATTTGGTTTATTTTAGCACACGCGCACTAGTTTTGTCAACACAAAATCAATTTTTCTTTCGGCATACACGCAACAATTATCAGCACTTTTTTATTCGGGAGCTCAAATATATTGACTTTTGTTTTACTATGTGCTAATATTTAGCTTGTTGATTTTATTTTGTGAAGGAAAATGCTATGAATCTGTTTTTAACGACACTTAACCAGATGGGCGTGCTTGCGCTTTTCGTTATCGTGGGCTTTGCGGTTGCTAAACTACGGCTGATTCCCGAAAGCTCGGCAAAAACCATATCGCGCCTTGAGAACAACGTCTTTCTTCCTGCACTTGTGCTGTACACGTTTATCGCAAACTTCAACCTTGCGGTTCTTAAGGGCTCATGGCGCATTCTGCTCTTCTCTCTCGTTGCCGAGCTAATCATCATTCCCATTGCCATTCTATCGGCAAAGCTTGTAAACAAAGATGGGTTCATACGCAGAATGTACACCTACGGTCTTTCCTTCTCCAATTTCGGATTTATGGGAAATGCGGTGGTTTACTCGGTTGCTCCCGAAATTTATCAGGAATACATAATCTTCACCTTACCGCTCTGGACACTGATTTACGTTTGGGGTGTGCCCTCGCTTCTCATGGAAAAGAACGAGGACAGCGAACCCGTTGGAACTAAGGCGGCAATCCTCTCCAGACTCAAGCCGCTTGCAAATCCTATGTTTATAGCACTGCTTATCGGTGCCGTTATCGGCGTCAGCGGGCTTGGCGGCGTTATGCTGAGTCTTAACGGTGGAAACGGAATTTTCATCACCCAGGTAATCAAGACTCTCGGTGATTGCATGTCTCCGCTTGCTATGATTATGACGGGTATCACATTTGCACAGATTGACGTAAAAAAGGTTCTCGGCAACGTTTCGATATACGCCGTTACCGCGCTAAGACTCCTCGTCTTCCCTCTCGCATTCGGCGGTGTGGCATGGCTTATTTCAAGCTTTATTGCACCTATTTCTCCCGTAATATTCAAGTGCCTTATTTTCTCTCTTGCGATGCCCTTGGGACTTAACACACTGATTATACCGGCAAGCTACGGACGCGACACCTCGGTTCCCGCGGGAATGGCACTCATATCTCATCTTTTATCGGTTGCAACGATACCTCTTATCGTATTTATTTTTCTATAATTCCAAGGTGACACCGTGATATACAGACAAAACTTACATACTCACACCACGCATTGCGACGGCAAAGATACGCCTCGCAAGATGATAGAGCGGGCACTTGAGCTTGGCTTTGACAGTCTTGGCTTTTCCAGACATTCCTACACTCCATTTTCAGAAAAGAACACAAAAAGCGCCGAACAGGCGCTTGAGGCAAAGCTTAAATACGTTTCGGATATCCGCGCTCTTGCCGAGGAATACGCTGACAGGATTAAGGTGTACTGCGGATACGAATTCGATATGTATTCCTCCGAAAGTCTTGAGTGCTTCGACTACGTTATAGGCTCGGTACACTATCCGATTTACAACGGAAAATACGTTTGCATGGACAGAGATGCCGCTACGGTCAGAAAAATAATAGATGAAACCTTTGGCGGTGACGGTCTTGCTTATGCAAGAAATTTCTATGAAAACGTCGCAAGGCTTCCCGAAATCTATAACTTTGACATTGTCGGGCATTTCGACCTCCTCACCAAGCACTCGGAGAAGGAGAGCTTCTTTGACACCGAAAGTCCGCAGTACCGAAAATACGCGCTTGACGCGCTGGGTGCGGTTGCCGAGAAAATCAAGATTTTTGAGGTTAATACCGGTGCCATAGCCAGAGGATACAGAACTACGCCGTATCCCGCGCCTTTTTTGCTGAAAGCTATAAAGGATTTGGGCTGCGAGGTCGTTATTTCCTCGGACTGTCACAACAAGGATTTTCTTGACTGCAAATTTGACGAGGCTATCGACCTGATAAGCGCATGCGGCTTTGACAGGGTTATGATTTTCAACGGCACAGGCTTTGATGCTTTGAAGCTGAATTAAGGAGATTTTCATGAACGTTTTGAATTACGTAATGGCAGGATTTGCCATACTCGGAGCTGTCGATTATCTCTTGGGCTCAAAATTCGGAATAGGCAAGGAATTTGAGCGCGGTATAATGCTTCTGGGCACTATGATGCTCACGATGGTGGGTATGATAGTTATCTCTCCGCTTTTCGCACTTGCCATGAAGCCTCTGACAAGCGTTATGACGGGAGCTCTTGACCCTTCGGTTATACCTGCGATATTTCTGGCAAACGATATGGGAGGCGCGCATCTTGCCGTTGAGGTTGCGAACAACGAGCAGGTCGGACTTTTCAACGCATTCGTGGTTTCCTCAATGATAGGCGCTACGATATCCTTTACCGTGCCTTACGCGCTGGGCGTTGTAGGCAAGGAGCGCAGACCCGATATGCTTCTCGGACTTCTTTGCGGAATAGTCACTATTCCCCTCGGGTGCTTTATCGGCGGTCTTATTATGCAAATCAGCATAGGTATTTTACTTATCAACCTTTTACCCCTCACCGTAATATCCGCAGTTATAGGCTTCGGAATTATAAAATTTCCCGACGCCTGCGTAAAAATCTTCGGTGTTTTCGGTACGGTAATAAAGGTTATCGTAATCGCAGGACTGACCTCGGGCATTTTCGAGCGCCTTACCGGAATAAAGCTCATACCCTACACCGACGATATATCCGGCGGTGTTTCCATAATAGTTAACGCCTCCTGCGTTATGGCGGGCGCGTTCCCGCTTATCAGCATTATCGCAATGCTTTTAAGAAAACCGTTTGCCAAGCTAGGTAAAAAAATCGGCATGAACGAGGTTTCGGTAGTCGGTATTGTTTCTACCCTTGCAACCAATGCGACCACCCTGGGCGTTATGGACCAAATGGACAAACGCGGTGCTACGGTTAACTCTGCGTTTGCGGTTTCTGCAGCGTTTACCTTTGCAGGACATTTGGCATTCACTCTTGCCTTTATGGCGGAAATGGGAATAAGCTCGGGAGCGGTGCTCGCCGCAGTTATCGTAGGCAAGCTGGTTGCAGGAGCATTTGCACTTGTTCTTGCATTATGGATTTGCAGAAAAATCCCTGTTTCAGAGCCTTCAGAGCCGGGCTTGGCAGATGAAGTCAGCTTGGCTGACGAAGAAGCCAAAGCGGCAGAAATCCTCTGATTTCCTTATCAATTTCCTTATCAAAACAAAAAATAAAGGTAGGAGTACGGAATGAGTGCTCCTACCTTTATTTCGGGAAAATTCAAATTATAATTTATGCATTATGCATTAGCTTTCCTGCTTTTTCAAGCGCTTCGCGTTCTCTTTTTGCGGCTATCAGCTCTGCGCATTTTTTGCCCTCCGCTGCCGAAATCGGCAGTCCTCCGGGTGCCCTCGTCCACTGGGTTGCGAGGTATATATTGTCAAACCTGCGGAGCTTATTCGGTATGCGCGAGGGTAGTCTTGCCGGCGGAAAAACAAAGCTCATATACGAGCCGCAATCGGTACCGACGTAGCGTTTATAGGTCGCGGGAGTCCAGACGTCTATACAGGACAGCAGCCCTTCAAGCTGCGGAAAGCGTGAGGTTATTATGCTATGCATAATCTGTGCGATATTCTGCTTGTTTTTCCGATAAGCACCGGGGGAGCTTTTGAGCGCCACGTAAGCCTCGCAGCTCTTTTGCGGCAAAAAGCACATTGCCTGAAGCACGGCATTTCCCTCAGGCGCAAAGCTCTCGTGCGAAAACTCGCGCAGGACGATATATTTAGCATTCAATACCGCGCGGTATTTATAAGGCACCTCAAGAATCATATCCCCCAAAAATCCCACGTCCTCTCTGCCTACGGCAAACGCTGCGTGAATGCTGGAAAAGCGGTATCCTCTCTTGTCCTGATAGCACCGCTTGATTGCCGACGGCATATCGGCCTCCAGCATTCTGCCGAAAACAGTCTTAGGGTCTGCGGTAACTATAAGGTCGTCACAGGGAATAAAGGCTCCGTCTGAAAGCGTAACGCCAACGGCACGCCTGCCCTCAACGTTGATTCTGACAGCAGCTCGCCCGACTCTAAGCTCACCTCCGAGGGTCAGAAACCTTTGGGTTATACGCTCCGCCATTGCCCCTGAGGCGCCCTCGGGTATTCCTCCGTTGTCCGCTGTAAAATTGGCAAATACTATCACGAGGGCGGCGGCTGTAAAATCCTCGCCCATGAGGCCCTCAATAAAGCCTCGCAGAACAGGGCTGCTAAAGCGCTTTGCCAAAGCTCCGGTAGACATCAGATGATACCGCGCGACAGCTCTCGCGCACCACGCCTTTTGCACCGCGCTAAGTTTCGTGCCGCCTGCGTTTTCCTCGGATACCCCCATAATATGCTGCACAGCTCTTACGGCTCTTATCAGGCGCTCTATCTCCTTTTCGTCCTTCGGACCAACTCTTTTCATATCCTCCTCGGTTTTCTTGAGGTCGCGCCAAAGCGACACTGTTTCACCGTCCTTTGAAAAGCTGTACAGCAGCTCCGGCTGGTATACCGGTATTCCCCCAAGCGCTCCGAGCTCGCACCACATTTTATAGGATGCCGTTTCGGGATTCGTGCCTGTCAGCCAGTGAATGCAGTTATCCACCGTATAGCCGCCTCTTTGCCACGCTGTAAGATTTCCGCCGGTTCTCGTATGCATCTCGACAACCGTTGCCTCACTTCCCGAAAGCAGACTGTATATCCCCGCGGAAAGCCCTGCTACTCCTCCGCCTATTATCACCGTTTGCGCCATTTTAAACTCCTTTTTTCATTTTTTGTCCTTTGACCGTATAGGATATTTTTACCTGAGAGAGTATAATTTAAACGGCAGTACGGTTTTTTTATTTTTTTGTTGACATACGCATTTTTTTATGCTATAATTCAAGATGCTTTGTGAGCACGCCATATCAAATAAAGGGGTATAGCCAAGCGGTAAGGCAGAGGTCTTTGACTCCTCTATTCGTAGGTTCAATTCCTGCTACCCCTGCCAACAAAAAGGAACTTTTGACAAACAAAAGTTCCTTTTTGTTTATCCAAGCCGCAGTAGGGGTTCCCCGAAGCGAGCTTGCCGAGCTTTTGGGGGTTCCCGTAGGCTTGGTATGGAATCAACGCGCCCCGCGCGTTGTATGGAACCCCGACGAAGTCGCGCATGGCATTGCGCGAAGCGCGTATAGAATAAAGTTCCTGCGGCTTGATGCCATACACGGCGTTGCCGTGATTCCATACAGCCCCTTGGGCTGATTCCATACCGCAACAAGTTGCGTATGATATACAAGGCTTGCGCCTTGATTTATTGGCGAAAGTGTGATATAATTAACTCACCGACAAATAAGAATTTGACAGGAGGATGTTAATATGGCAAAAGAAAAAAGATTTGAAAAGATTTATAGTCAAGGAGCAGGTTCTATCGAAATTTGGGTCGATAAGGAAACAGGAGTTAATTATTTGTATCATTCAAGCGGTTATTCAGGCGGCTTGAGCGTGATGTTGGATAAAGACGGAAAGCCGATAGTTACTCCCTTCGAAGAATAACAAATTCCAATTTGCCGTACACACTGTGGTGTACTTTTGGTCGTTCTTACCCCACTTTACGCACCTTTTAGTCGTTCTTTCGCAACAAAAAGGAACTTTTGACAAACAAAAGTTCCTTTTTGTTTATCCAAGCCAAAGGCTTGGTATATCATCACGGCATAGCCGTGCATATCATCAATCCCACAGGATTGCATATCATCACGCTTTAGCGTGTATA
>JAZNDN010000070.1:0-6974 GCA_045588085.1 Eubacteriales bacterium | reverse complement strand
GGAGTTTCCTCCGACGATTACGTTGGACGCCTTAAGACCGAGAAGCGATGCAAAAAGCTTCTTTGCCTCAGGGATTCCATCGAGTATTCCGTAGTTTCTTATATCGGTACCGGAAATAAGGCAATCGTCCTTTTCAAGCGGCATTCTTATAAGCTCCGAGCTTACGTCAAGCTGCTCCGAATTCGGCTTTCCTCTTGAAAGGTCGAGTTTGAGCCCCATATCGCAATATTTCGCGTATTCGAGCTTAAGCTCTTCGTACTGCGCCTTAGCGTCTTCCTTTGACAAATCTGTGTACTTAATCATTTGAACAATCCTTTATACGTCGTATTCTCTTAATTCAAGCCTCTTAAAACGGCATTTTTGAATAATTCTCTGCGGAAAACTTCATTTTAAGACAAAATTTGAATATATCATAGCACATTTTGAATGTTTTTTCAAGTCTTTTTTGCAAAATTGAGAAAATATTTTTCATTATTCTCCGAGTACCCGAAAAAATGCACGGCAAGGGCGAAAAAGCGTCTTGACAAAAGAGAATTATTGTTATATAATTTAACCTGAATATTTGTATGTATTGAAAGGACATTATACATTTTATGGCAGGAAATGACAAAAAGTTCGTTGAGCAAATAACCTCAATGGATACCGATTTTGCAAAATGGTATACTGACATAGTAAAGAAAGCCGACCTTATTGACTATTCCAGCGTAAAGGGGTGCATGATAATCCGCCCTTACGGCTATGCAATATGGGAAAACATCCAGCATATTCTTGACACTCGCTTTAAGGAAACCGGTGTTGAGAACGTCTATATGCCTATGTTTATCCCCGAATCTCTTCTTACCAAGGAAAAGGAGCACGTAGAGGGCTTTGCTCCCGAGGTTGCCTGGGTTACCCACGGCGGAAGCGAAAGACTTACCGAAAGACTTTGCGTACGTCCTACCTCGGAAACCCTGTTTTGCGAGCATTACGCAAATATTATAAAATCCTACCGCGATTTGCCCAAGGTTTATAACCAGTGGTGCTCCGTCGTCCGCTGGGAAAAGACCACACGTCCCTTCCTTCG
Organism: Eubacteriales bacterium; assembly: GCA_045588085.1. GTDB lineage: Bacteria > Bacillota > Clostridia > Oscillospirales > CAG-272 > UBA1740. Next base: position 5,911 of record JAZNDN010000070.1, on the reverse strand, counting down.
CTCCCGCGAATTTTTGTGGCAGGAAGGACACACTATGCACAGAACCGCCGAGGAAGCTGAGGAGCGCACGGTTCAGATGCTTGGCGTTTACGCCGATTTCTTTGAGAAGGACCTCGGAATGCCCGTTATAAAAGGTCAAAAAACCGACAAAGAGAAATTTGCAGGCGCTAAGGCTACCTACACCGTAGAGGCTCTTATGCACGACGGAAAGGCTTTGCAGGGCGGAACCTCGCACAATTTCGGTTCAGGCTTTGCAGAGGCGTTCGGAATTCAGTTCCTTGACAGCGACAACAAGCTGAAGCACCCCCATCAGACCTCTTGGGGCGTGTCAACACGTATTATAGGCGGTATTATAATGACCCACGGAGACGATTCGGGTCTGGTTCTTCCCCCTGCCGTTGCTCCCATTCAGGTTGTAGTAATCCCCGTTCAGCAGTTCAAGGAGGGCGTCATTGATGCCGCTCGCGGAATATACGATAAGCTCAAGGCTGCCGGAATCAGAGTTAAGCTTGACGATTCCGACCAGAGCCCCGGATGGAAATTCTCAGAATACGAAATGAAGGGCGTTCCCCTCCGTATAGAAATAGGTCCTCGCGATATAGCTGAGAACAAGTGCGTTATCGTTCGCCGTGACAACCGTGAAAAATCCTTCGTATCAATAGACAATCTTGTCGAAGAGGTTAATCTCGGTCTTGAAAAGCTTATCAAAGCACTGTATGAGAAGGCTCTGGCAAACCGCGAAAAGAGAACCTTTGCCGCAACGACGCTCGAAGAGCTCAAGGACGTTGCCGATAACAACAACGGTTATATCAAGGCTATGTGGTGCGGCGAGCGCGAATGCGAGGAAAAGCTCAAGGAATACGCCGACGTTACCTCAAGATGCATTCCCTTTGAGGGAGAGCCGGTTTCCGACGTGTGCGTTTGCTGCGGAAGAGCCGCAAAGAAGCTCGTATATTGGGGCAAGGCGTACTGATATCAAAGATTCGCATTTCAAAGCAATCACGGGATAACGTAAAGATTATAACAGAAAAAGGAGGGCGACATGCCGCACAGTATTATAACTAATATCGGCGACGGAAATATTCTGAAAATGGAATGTCATGAGTCACTTCCCTCCGTCCAGGACCTTGCTCGCAGCTATGCCAAGCAGGGATATCCCGACAGATACGTAGTATTTTCCGAAGCTCAGACAAAGATTTCCGCAACGGGAGCCCCCTTAAAAAACGGAGCATCGGAAAAGGGTGTCTACATCTCTCTCATACTCAGACCCTCAATATTTCCCTCTCAGGCGAGCTTCCTCGGTGCGCTTTCGGCTGCTGCTCTGATAACGGCGCTTGAGGAGCATACCGCAAAAAAGCTTGGCTTGGGTTGGGTAAGCGATATTTACTGCGAGGGCAGAAAAATCGGTTCCACGTCAACCGAGGGTATGCTTGACAGCTTTTCAACCTACGAATACGTTATAGTCAACTTTTCCGTTCACCTGAGCGATAGCGACTTTCCTCCGAGGCTTAACGACCTTGTCAAAAAGGTTTTCGAGAGTGAAAACACTTCTATCTCAATGATAATAGCGAAAAATATACTATCCAAGTTCTTCTCCTTTTATCCAAGAGGCCTCAAATCGCCCGAAAAAGTAATGGACGTATTCAAAAAAAGGTTTATACTTGCCGGTGTAAAAATCACCTATTCAGAGAATAACAAAAAGAAAAAAGCGAGAATAGTTGCAATAGATACCGACAACGGCACTCTTATGATTTCCGCCCGCGATGGAAAGATAAAGCGTCTGGCAAGCCGACGAGGCGTATTCATTCCCGACAGAATAAAGCTGAAATAATTGCAATTTGCGGTGTAACAGCCGCAATTCAGCGTATATAAAAACGAGACAGTAGCACAAAGAGTGCCTGTCTCGTTTTGTTTTTTCCGTGCGGACATCGAGAGCGAATCCGCACGGCTTCTTATTTATGATTCTTCGATGTGAATCATGGGAGTCGTTTGATTTTTGGGATCCTGCCAATACCAGAAATTCCTCGTGCTGCCCTCGGGTATATTTGCAAAATCAGGTCTTGCTGCCGAGTAGTAATATACCTTTCCGGCAAGTCTTGAAGCTTCGATAAATGCAATACCCTCATACTTCGACATCATATCCTGCGAGGTTTCGACGTAGAGATACTGAATGTTCGTAAGTCCGTCAAAAGCACCGTTATTTATAGCGTTTGCCTTTATATCCTTTCTGAACACAAGTGCCGAAATATTACTGCATCCCGTGAAAGCATTTTCGGCAATCGTGTAAGTATACGCAGGGATAACAAAGAGCGAGTCTGGCAACTCGGGATTTTTAACCTTAACCAGATAACCGTGCTTAGCGTCGTTACAAACAAGCCATACGTATCCGTTTGCCGCGAGCAAATCGGTATAGTATTTGGTTCCCGCAAATGCGGTATCCGAAATATAAGTTATACTCTCATATACCTTTATGGATTCTACCGATGTCATATTATAGAAAGTATAGTTACCGACCTTTTTAACGTTGGGTCTTACGACTACGTTAACGACCTCGCTCATGTAGGAGTACCAGGGGGTCGCAGATGAATCTGCAAAATCGAGTATCGAATGCGAGGTTCCGGAATCAGAGCCTACGTAGAGCGTTTTGGTATCTGCATCGTATGACCATGCAAGTCTTTTGTTAGTAGACAAAGTTACGTAATACGAGCCTGCACCCAGAGTGGACAAATCCGAAACGCCGTCGGCATTCGCATAAACCAAAGCAGACGTTTCATTCTCCAAAGCCAACAGTCCCTCGCACTGCGTAGGATCTGTTCCCTCATAGTAAATATACAAAAGACCTGGGCAATTGTTGATTGCATCGGGGTGTATGGCAACGACGGATGTCGGAATTTCAAGATAGGAAAATCTTGCGTATACGTCCACCGAGTCTATGCACTCGTTAAAGGCGTTTGAGCCTATATAGGTTACGCCGTCAAGCACTACCTTGTCGTATAGCATTCCGTGCCAGTTAGCGCCGCGCTCCTCCTTAAAATCCCACATTCTTCCGTCGGGATTAGACGGGTCTTTTTTAGTGATACGCAAAGTCTTTCCCGACATAGAATATATGAGATTATCTCCGCATATATCTCCTCTGACACCGTATACCTTAAGGTCGTCTGTTATTTGCATTCCCTCGGTAAGCTTGAAGGTACTGTTATTGCTGTAATATCTCCAGCCTGCAAAGCGGTATCCGCCAATCTCGTCAACTATCGACTGCTGGAAGGTAACGTTCGCAGCGCTGGCATACGCGTTGCCCTGCGCATCACGCGAGATGAAGTCCATTACAATAGGCTTCTCATCTCTGTTCTTGTTAATGTACCATATAGTGTAGTACCACCTATGAATATCGTTAACGTCGTTAAAATCGTCCTCGTCAACCTTGAGTGTCCAGTAAGGACCGGGCTCTTCCGGTTTCTCTGCCGAGTACCAATACTTAAATGCAAGCGCTTCAAGCCAAGCGTTGTCGATTTTTGATATTATCCTGTTGAACGCATCTTCAGTTCCGTAATAATAAGCAGTTTTGATATTCTTACATTCCTGGAAAGCACTTGAGCCTACCGTCATTATCGAATCGGTGAGAACTACCGTTTCAAGTTTTATGCATTTACGGAATGCACCGCCTTTAATCGTAGTCAGTCCCTTGTTGAAATAAAGCTCCGTTATGCGATCACACTGTGCAAACGCGCTTTCACCTATTTCAAGAAGCCCCTTGGGGAAATTAATATGAGTTATGCTGGATGCATAAAAAGCGTTATCACCTATTCTTTTGACTGTGGTGGGAAGCTCAACCGTGTTTATAGCTGTGAAGCGGTTAAAAGCGCTTCCCGCAATAGAGGTAATTCCCTCAGCTATGGTAACCTTTGTAACGGTATTTTGGTGATTTTTCCAAGGAACAACCTCATAAGAGGTAAAATCATACATATCACCGCTTCCGGTGAATACAAGTTCCTTCTCGTTGGAGTTAATATCATTGACAGACCAGTAAACGCTTCTGCCGGCCTCTCTGTAGTTTCTCTTGCAGTAAACCACCGCATCCTCGGTGAAATCCGCAGAGAAATCAAATTCCTTAGTAAATGCTTTATCTGCGTAATATCCGCAAAAGCCGTAGCCTTTATAAAGGAGATTGTCCTTTTGTGCAAGAAGCTCGGTAGTAAAACCTTCAGTATTTTTAATCTTTAATACCTTAACTTCTGAATAGCTTTCGGAACCGTACTCGTCGTACATAAAGAAAATGTTAAGGATTTTTTCCTCAGGTTGACCGGGATTTCCTTCGCCCGAAGCGCCTCCCTCATTGCCGGCAGCGTCACCGGAGCCGTTTCCACCGGAGTCGGAGCCGGAGCCTGAACCTTCACCGGAGCCTGAACCCTCACCGGAGCCTGAGCCTTCGCCGGAGCCTGAGCCTTCACCGGAGCCTGAGCCCTCGCCGGAGCCTGAGCCGTCACCGCCTTCTACCGTTATATCAAATTCATCAAGGCACGACGTAAGCACAAACGCACTCACAATCATTAATGCCACAAGAATAAAAAGAAGCAAATTTCTCTTCATTAAAACAAACTCCTTACCTGAGGACATAATAATTTAGTATATAATATCATACTTTTGATACAGAATGCAATACTCTATTTTAAAATACTTGGTGACTGCACAGATTTTTTCACGAAATACACATTTTCCGAGGAGGTTTTTTATGCAATTTAATCTAAAGCAGGGTTCAACACGGATACTCGGTGCGAAATTCAAATCCGCAGTCCCCGCTGTTTTCTGGCTTCTTTTAATCTTCGCGTTTGACACGCCCCCCGTTGCAATAGCGACTTTGCTTTGCGCAGCACTACACGAAATCGGGCATCTTTCGGCGCTCGCTGTTCTAAAAAAAAGCAATCACATCTATTCTACCGCGAGCGGAATGCGGATTTCGGATTTCGGAATTTTATCCTACCGCGAGGAAATTTTCGTTGCCTCTATGGGTCCCGGAATAAATATTTTCGCTGCTATTCCCTGCTTTCTTTTGAAGAATACAGCATCCGGATATTTTGCCTTGCTCGGAACGCTTAATATCCTCACCGCCGCAGCTAATCTCTTACCGGTCAAGAGCTACGACGGTGCAAGAATACTCCACTCCATGCTTTCTCTGGCGCTGTGCGCGGACACAGCGCACCGCATACTCAATGTCCTTTCATTTTTCGTTACACTTATCCTTACTCTTCTTTCTCTGTACTTTATTTCAAGATTTGACACGGGATATTTCCTTTTCTTCGTTTTTTTTGCATATTTTGTAAAAAATTTTTCCCTCTGATGCAAAACAGACATTTTTTGAGATTTCGGGAGATTTTAAGAGATTTCGCGAGCTTTCAAGAGCTTTCATTGGAAAAACGCGGAAAAAATCGCGTCCCAATACGGCTTAAGCCGAATAATTTGGAAAATTTCAAAAAAATTATTACAAAAAACTATTGCAAATCACAAATCCTTTTGTTATAATTACAATCGTTATATATCTCTTACATTTTGTGACAGATAAAGACAAATTCGGCGTATGCGTACGCCTCTTTGAAAGGAACTTGGTTTTCGTAAGATGGCAAAGCTTATTGAGTTAAAAGGTATAAGTAAATCCTTTGACGGTGAGAAGGTTCTTGACTCCATAAATCTTTACATCAGGGACGGTGAATTTATAACGCTGCTCGGTCCCTCCGGATGCGGAAAAACCACCACTCTGCGAATAATAGGCGGCTTTGAGGTCGCAGACGAGGGCGAGGTATATTTTGACGGAGTTGAAATAAGCTACGAACCCGCAAACAAAAGAAACGTCAATACCGTTTTCCAGAAATACGCTCTTTTCCCTCATTTGAACGTATATGAGAACATTGCCTTTCCT
>JAZNDN010000069.1:0-3728 GCA_045588085.1 Eubacteriales bacterium | reverse complement strand
TGAGCTTTACGTGCCCGATGATTATTCGGTTAACTATTCAAGCGGTATAGTGAACGCCGAAGCAACCGACGGCTCTGCCGTTACAATCTCCCGCGCAACCGCCACGGGTGTCAGCATTGACGAATATTTCAACACCAGAATTGAAAGCCTTGAAAAAATCGTCGGAGAGGTTGAAATCCTTGAACGCGAAATCAAGGGTGTCAAATTTGGAAATATCAAAGAGGGCGATGCTTTTGCCTACGAATACACCTATGAATATAACGGAAAGACCTATCACGTGTATCAGATTTACGGCGTTACGTTCCTCAACGGATACGTCCTTACCTACACGGCAACCGCCGACAATTACCCGAAGCATATTGACGAATTCAAAAAAATAGCCGAAAAGGTTGTATTTTAATGAGCATTTATCTTGACAACAGTGCAACTACTAAAATCAGGCGCGAAGCGCTTGAAAAATACGTAGAGGTTTCACAGTCGAATTACGGAAACCCCTCCTCGCTTCACGGAATGGGTTATCTTGCCGAGCGCGAGCTAAAGGCAGCAAGAGAGGCGATACTGGCGACGCTTGGAGAACGCGGCTCGGAGGTTGTTTTCACATCATCCGGCACTGAGGCTAACAATCTTGCCATACTCGGCAGAGCCTACTCCAAGGAGCGCTTTCGCCGCGGAGCGCGTATAATAACCACCGCGGGCGAGCATGCATCGGTCAACGAGCCACTTGCAAAGCTCGAAAAAGAAGGCTTTGATATAGTAAAAATCTCGACACGGGGCGGCGCTCTTGACGTTGCACAGCTCAAAGCCGCTCTCACAGGCGACGTTATTTTAGTTACCGCTATGATGGTAAACAACGAAACGGGTGCCCTTTACGATATTGCTATGATTTCGCGTCTTATGAGGGAGCTTTCCCCGCAGGCTATTCTGCACGTTGACGCTACTCAGTCGTATCTAAAAATCCCCTTCACCAAAAAGGCACTCGGTGCAGATATGATAACCGTTTCCTCGCATAAAATAGAAGGTCCTAAGGGCGTCGGTGCGCTTATTGTCGGCTCAGACGTTATCAAAAGGCGCGACGTCTGCCCCATAACGCTTGGAGGCGGTCAGGAGGGCGGGCTTCGCTCGGGAACTCAGAACGTGCCTGCGATTGCCGCATTTGCGGAAGCTGCAAGGCTGGGCAGCATAGAATGCCGCGAGAGCTACGGTAAAATGGTTGAGCTCAGAGAGGCGCTTATAAGAGAAATTTCGGAATCGGAGGAGCTTTCGGGTATCACTCTTAATCTTCCAACAGTTATGGCGCCGCATATTCTCAATATAACTCTTCCCGGAATTAAGAGCGAAACGATGCTTCATTTTCTTTCCTCGGAAGGAATTTTCGTTTCCTCGGGTTCTGCCTGCTCCTCAAACAGTGCTCATATATCCTCAGCTCTTACCGATTTCGGAAAGAGTGCCGCGGAGGCGGACTGTTCGATACGCATAAGCTTCTCAAAAAACAACACGCTCGCGGAGGTTACAGCTTTAACCGAGGCACTTAAGGCGGGTGTCGGCAGGCTTGCGAGGATTAAGAAATGAATATAACTCTGATAACCGTCGGCTCGCTCAAGGAGGACTATCTCAAGGGAGCTGTGGCGGAATACAAAAAAAGACTCTCGCAATATGCCAAAGTCGATGAGGTCAACATAAAGGAAGAACCGATAAGGAACGAGGATTCTGCACAGGATATCGCGAAGGCTCTTGATGCCGAGGGCAAAAAGATAATATCGGCTATCCCTCGCGACTGCTACAAAATCGCGCTTTGCGTTGAGGGGCGTCAGTATTCCTCAGCGGAGCTTGCACAGATTTTGGCCGAGGCGCGCGACGCTACCGGAAAGCTTGCACTGATAATCGGCTCATCGCACGGAATGAGCGAGGAGGTCAAGCGCGCGTGCGACCTCAGGCTTTCCTTCTCGAAGCTGACGTTTCCGCACCAGCTTATGAGGGTAATTCTTTACGAGGCGCTTTACCGCAGCTTCACGATACTTGCAGGCAAAAAATATCACAAATAGCGGCTGATACAGTGCCGAACAGAAAAAGGTGGGACACAGATTGATTTTCTGCGCCTCACCTTTGCTTTTTCTGTTTTAATTATCGCTCTCGGGTTCGGGCGGAAAGCACTCTGCCATAGCGCGATTTGAGTAGGCTCTTTGCCCTGTTACCTCGCGCAAAACCCTTATAAACGGGGGAATATTCGGTTCGGTATCCTCCGTGGGAAGCTCGATTTCCATTATTGCGGTGCTTTTCCACTGGGGGTATATATCCACCTCGCAGACCGTGTCACGATAGGTAAAGGTTATTCGCCTTTTATATATCGGAGAGGTTTTCTTATCTATTTTTAGGGCGAGGTCGGCATAGCGCTCCTCGGTTATTTCCCATTCCCTCTCGACTGCCGACATAATGCCGACTCGGCGCTTCTCGGTTTCGGTATATTCGACGCGCTCACCGAAGCTTCTGCGCCTTATTCTATGCGTTACACCCGATTCTGCGGCAAGATATATCTGCTCTATTTCGCTCTCGGTGCTACCCATGCAAGAATATTTTTCCGACGTTGGCATGGCAATTATATATTTTCGTTCTGTTTCTATCTGACTTTTCATATTTTTTTACTTTTCTTATTGACTTAATTATTAATATATGTTAAAATATAGTGGTAATAGCTCGCAAAAGTGCGTCATTCTCAAACCGGAGGTTTATTAAAATGGAAGAAAAGAACATAAATACATCCGAAGAAATCAAGGCAGAAGAGCTTATTGAGGCAGTAGAAGATACCGTCGCAGAAGCTGAAATAGAGGCTGCCGAAGCTTCGTCTGAGCAACCCCTTGGCTCCGCTTATACTGAATTTGAAATCTCGGGTCTTACCCCCGCTCAGAGAAGAAGAAGAGAGATATACGACAAGATAACCACCGGTATTCTTATTCTCCTTATGGCGTCGCCTCTGCTTATACTCCTTTACATATTCCTTTGGTTCGTTCTCAGATAATATTTATCTTTATATTGAAGAGCAGAATGCTTTGGCGTTCTGCTCTCCTTTTTTATCAGCATAAAATTCAGAGCGAAGCTGTCAGTGAAAAATGACGGCTCCGCTCTTTTCGGCTATGCTCAAAGCGAGCAGTCCCCTCTTTTAGTTTGCGTCCTTCATGGAAAGGTTCTGTCTGCCCTTTTCATCGGTGCCGAGGAACTTAACGCGAACGCTGTCACCAACGCTTACGACGTCCTCAACGTTTTCGGTTCTCTTGTTCTGAAGCTTGGAGATATGAACCATACCTTCCTTGCCGGGTGCGTACTCTACGAATGCACCAATAGGAATTATACGGGTTACGACACCGTCATAGGTTTCGCCTACGACAGGCTCGAAAACGATAGCGTCGATTATGGACTTAGCCATATCCGCGCTGTCACGGTCTACTGCTGCGATGAATATCGTTCCGTCGTCGTTGATATCAATCTTTGCACCGGTATCAGCGGTTATCTTCTGGATAACCTTTCCGCCCGAGCCTATAACCTCACGAATCTTATCGGGGTTGATATGCATGGTTATCATCTTGGGAGCGTACTTGGAAACCTCTGCCTTAGGAGCGGGGATTGCGGCAAGAAGAATCTTGTCGATAATCTCATCTCTGCCCTGATGAGTGGTTTCAAGAGCGCGCTTGATGATTTCGGGAAGTCGGATCGTAGCCATGTCGTTCTGTGAGCCA
>JAZNDN010000068.1:0-6217 GCA_045588085.1 Eubacteriales bacterium | reverse complement strand
ATCTATGCTATTATAGACGGTATAAGATATAGTCTTAAGGATAACGCAGCAACGGTAGCAGAACAGCCTCGTAATATAACCGTAGCAAATATTCCTGCAAGTGTTACCTATAAGGGTGTATCCTATAGCGTCACAAGCATTAGCGATTATGCATTCGCTTATTGCGACAGCCTTACAAGCGTGACAATCCCCAACAGCGTCACAAGGATTGGCGAATATGCATTCTTGGGCTGCAGCAGCCTTACAAGCGTGACAATACCCAACAGCGTCACAAGCATTGGCGATAGGGCATTCTATTCTTGCTCCAGCCTTACAAGCGTGACAATACCCAACAGTGTCACAAGCATTGGTGATAGGGCATTCTCGTATTGCGACAGCCTTACAAGCGTGACAATTCCTAACAGCGTCACAAGCATTGGCGAGTATGCATTCGCTTATTGCGACAGCCTTACAAGCGTGACCTTTGAGAATCCTGACGGCTGGTGGTATTCTTCAAGCAGCACAGCTACAAGCGGAACGAGCATTTCAAAGGCGAATTTGCAGAATGCCTCAACTGCAGCTAAGTATCTTAAGTCGACCTATTACAACTACTATTGGAAACGCAGCTAGGAATTTGCGCGAGGCAAATCAATGCATAATGCAAGCACCGTGCAAAGCGCGGCTAATGCAAAATGCATAATGAAGGTTAGAAAAGGGGAATTTTTCGTAATTCTAACTTAACTTTCAATTTTCAATTTTTCACTTAGAGGCAGGAGTGGAATTTTTCGCTTCTGCCTTGATTATTTATTTTTTGTAAGCGCAAAAAGGTAGGAAAATCCTTGCGGTTTTCCTACCTTTTATTATTGTGACGTTTTGCGGATAGCGTGCTTGGTTTTCGTTCCAAATCAGATATCGTTTTGCATTGCGCGCTTTGAATTATGCATTGATTTTATCAGCGGGATTATGCCGAGGAGCATAATGACGGCAAAGACGATAAGGTAATAGAGGGTTGCTATGCCGTGGCGGAAGATGCTTGCAGCAACCATAATTCCCGAGCCGACGATAGAGAGCGACGGAAGCAAAAATCTCTTGGCAAACGACAGTTCCCTATTCTTTACCATAAAGAGAATAAGCATAGGCACGTAAATAAGATAGATGCTTATTATAGGAAGCTCGGAGGAATCGAAGGCGAAGGGACCGAACCAGCCGAAGAACTGAGCGCCGAGGAAATAGACGAACCAGCCGCAGCAGACGAGAAGAGCGACAACGGCAGAGTTTGCCGGCATATCGGAATGCTTTTCAACCTCACTGAATACCTCGGGGCGAGGCCCCTCGCCTCTGACTGCAAGCGAGTACATTCCGCGGGAGCAGCCGAGGGTCAGACCGTTGAGAGTTCCAAGACAGGACACGATTATAAGGAAATTGATAATCACGGCACCTGCCTTGCCGAAGTGGCCGAACGCTGCGTTAGTTCCCTCTTTTATGACGGTATTCGAATCGACAAGGCCTAAAATGCCAACGTAATACAGCACGTAAGCTGCAACGACGATAGCCGAGCCAACGAAAAGCGCTATCGGGAGATTTCTTTTAGAATCCTTGATTTCCGAGTTGATTGAGGTGGCGATTATCCAGCCCTCGTATGCGAATGCGGTACAGCATACCGCACCGAAAATATTGACACGCCCCACGCCGTTAACCACGGTTTCACCGAAGCTCATATTGGAAACGAGCGTTCCGTTGATAAGTCCTATGACGGTACCGACAAGCGCGATAAAGGCTATTGGAACGAGCTTTATTACGGTGGTGGAAACCTGGAGCTTACCCGAAAGCTTGGGTGAGAGCACGTTGAGCGCGTAGACGACTATAAGATATGCTGCCGCGAGTGCTATACAGGGTCCGCCGTAAAGGGCTTCGGGACTGTTTGCACTGTAACCGAACACGGCAACCATAGTATATCTTGCGCACAGCCATGCAAGAACCGAGGTCATTGCGGGATAGTATATAAACGTGGAAAACCAGCCTACGAAATAGGTGTAAGTCTTTCCGCAGGTTGCCTCAGCGTAGTCCATGACGCCGTTGGTTTTCTCGTATTTCGTTGCCATTACGGCAAAGGTTGCCGAGAACACTATCATAACGGCACCGCCTATGAGCCAGGCTATAACGCCAAAGAGCGCGTTACCTCCCGTCAGGAGCAGGACGTCCTGCGCCTTAAAGAATATTCCGGAGCCTATGACTATGCCGACGACCATGCAAATTGCCATCAGCAAGCCGTATTTTTTCTCTATTTGTTTCATTTTTCCTCCGCATTTCAGAGTTTGATTTATTTTACCACGCACGGAAGAAAAAATCAACACCCGGCAAAAAAAGAAAACGGGGCGCAGATATACTCCGTGCCCCGCCAAAGCTATGCTTAGTTCGAATCCCGGTGCGGTGCGCTCTCAGGCAAGTGCGGCTTTGCCGTAATTGATAAATCCGGGACGCTGAAATTTACCGTCCTGCGTCTTGCCGGTTCAATTTCGGCAATTACATTTAAAATCTGTGGATTTCGCAGCTCCCGGCACTCTGCCGACGGAGGTGTTGTCTAGCTTGCGGTTTCTGAGCTGCTCTATGGGGTTGGGTGCGGTTTCAAATCTGTAATCCTCACCGCGCTTCGCAATATAGCTCTCTATGATATTATGCGACGGAGTTATTTCTACCGAGGGATTTATGATATTCTGGAATTTGAAGAAATCGGCATCACGGGGCAGGTCCTCAAGCTTCTTGTAGTCCTCCTTATCCGAGGTGAACTGTACGGTATTTTTCAGCACGTCACGCACGTAGTCTATATTTTCGTGAAGCGAAATGGGCTCGGGGAATTCTCCGCCGCCTATTATAACCTCCTCGTAGCTCTTACCCTCGTATTTCCCGAGTAGCTCATTTGCCTTGTGAAGCTGAGATATTTCAGAAGCCAGATTCTGCTCCCAAAGCGATTTTACGTATGCATCGGTTTCGGTCATATAGCACGACCAGTAGAGATAGCACTCGCAGAACTCATGCCAAAGGAGCATTTGCAGCCAGGTCGCCTCAGGGTCCATCAGTGACTCGTACTGAGTTACGTGCTCCTCCTCAACGAGAGCTATCTCCTCGTAAAGACGCCTTGCCTGCTCGGTGCATGCGAAGGGAGTGACGTTCATATAGTAATTCATCGTCTGCTGCTCTGCGGCGGTGATTATCATAGTATTAAGCACCGTTTGTAAATCTGCGCATTTGGTCGAAATGGAGCGTTTGACGTTATCGACAGGACAGCGGTGGTGTGCTGCGGTGGGTCTTGCCGGCATTATCTCGGTGTATCTGCCGACGAGGCGCTCAGCAGGTATTCCCTGCTCCAGCTCAAGAAGATTTGAATAACGGTAAAGGTGGTCGAAATCCTCCAGCAGCGCAAAATCCAAGGCTCGCTTCACGTCGCAGTCATACTCTCTTTTTGCAAGCTCAGCGGTCAGGTCAACGGCAAGCTGCTCGTAGGATATGGTGTGCTCAAGAATACTCTCCGAGGGAGGCTTGAGAAGCGAGCCCTTTATCTGCTGCTGCTTTTCGAGGTATCTTGTCAAGGCAAGCTCGCGGCGCAGGTCGTTGTCCTTTATATGCCTTGCCGCTGAATGAGAAAACCAGTTTGCCTCAAACTCGGTTCCGTTCATAAGAATGATTCTTGCCTTGGTGTACGGGTCGGTCTTTTCCTTGTCGTAGTACCTTGGGTAAAGCTGCTGCCAGTTTGCTATAAATTTCTCCGGTGAATAGCTTTTTTCCTTAAATGGATTCATAGTTTATCTCCTTTTTGCTTTATTGATAGCGCGCAGAATATTAAATATTGTTAAAAACGCCCAAACTGCTTCGGTTTTCTGTTACTATATACAGTGGGCATTCAGGTTATTACAGATTATGCACTAATCGCACCGATTGTATACCGATACCCCCGAAAAGTGACGCAGAGGTAGATTTTATGAAGATTAAGACAATACCGAAAAGCTACGATGAAATTCTCGCGATGCCCGAAAAAAGACATATAAAGCCGAGCAAGCCGTCCTTTATATTTCGCACTCTGGCGAGAGTTCTTTCTATTCCTGATTTAATAAAGGCAAAGTTCAGATATACGGGAAAGCTGCCTCCGAAATCCGAGGGGCCCTTCCTCGTTCTTATGAATCACTCCAGCTTTCTCGACCTTAAGATAGCCGAGAAAATTCTTTATCCGCGCTCCTTCGGGATAGTTTGCGCGCAGGACGCTATGGTTGGCAAATCCTGGCTAATGCGTCGGCTTGGCTGTATCCCTACGACGAAATTCGTCAGCGACCTTGCACTGATACACGATATGAAGCATTTTCTCGACGACGGTATAAACGTTCTAATGTATCCCGAGGCGGGCTACTCCATAGACGGCCGCGCAACGCCTTTGCCGACGAATTTCGCCAATCTTGTAAAGCTTCTCAAGGTTCCGGTAGTTTATATCAAAGCCACCGGCGCATTCCACTATCAGCCGCTTTACAACGAGCTTAGAACGAGAAAGGTTCCCGTCAGTGCCGAAATTACCACGCTCATATCGCGCGAGCAGCTTAAGACACTCGACACCGAGCAGATAGACAAAATAATTACAGAGGCATTCTCCTTCGACTATTTCCGCGAGCAAAAGGAGCTTGGCATCAGAATTGACGAGCCGGAGCGTGCCGAGGGACTGTGGCGCGTGCTTTACAAGTGCCCTCACTGCAAGGCAGAAGCAAAAATGCGCACCGAGGGAGCTAAGCTTATATGCGGAGAATGCGGCAAGAGCTACGTTATGACGGAGCTTGGAGAGCTTCGCGCCGAGGAGGGTGAAACGGAATTTTTGCATATTCCCGACTGGTACGAATGGCAAAGGAGCGAGGTTCGCTCGGAAATTCTTGGCGGCAGATATCACGAGGATATTCCGGTTGAGGTCGGTGTCCTCAATGATTGGCGCGCATTCTACACCGTTGGCGAGGGAAGGCTTATTCACACCACCGAGGGCTTCCGCCTCACAGGCTGCGACGGCAAGCTTGACTATATTCAAAAGGCAAAAAGCTCCTACACGCTTAACGCCGATTTCTTCTGGTATGAGATTGCAGACACGGTGTCCTTAGGTACCGTATCCATGATTTATTACTGCTTCCCTAAGACAAACGCGCCGGTTGCAAAGCTGCGGATTGCCACGGAGGAGCTATACAAGCTTCATGCCGACAGCGATTTCCACCACAGCCACGAAAATATCCCCAAGGATTAAGAATAATACTGAAAAGCAGGTACGGAGCAGGTTTTCCGTGCTTGCTTTTCACTTTTTTTGAAGCACAATTATGAACGAATCGTAAACATTGTTATTTTATTCTCTTTTTTCACCGAAAAAGGTAGAAATTGGGGCGCTATTATGTTATAATAACCGTTGCGGTAATTGCACCGTATTTTTTGCGCGCAATTTTACTGTAATTAATGTGTTTTTAAAAAATTTATTTATATTGGAGGAAAACTTATGAACAAGAAGTATGTCTATCTCTTTTCCGAAGGAAATAAGGACATGCGTAATCTTCTCGGCGGTAAGGGTGCAAACCTCGCTGAGATGACACACATCGGTCTCCCTGTTCCTCAGGGCTTCACCATTACTACTGAGGCATGCACACAGTACTATGAGGACGGCAAGCAGATCAACCCTGCAATTCAGGCAGAAATTAACGAGTACATTGTAAAGATGGAAGAGGTTACCGGCAAGAAGTTCGGTGACAAGAAGAACCCCCTTCTCGTTTCGGTTCGTTCCGGTGCAAGAGCTTCCATGCCCGGTATGATGGATACCATTCTTAACCTCGGTATCAACGAGGACGTTGTTGAATATATGGCACAGAGCTCGGGTAATCCCAGATGGGCTTGGGACTGCTACAGAAGATTTATCCAGATGTATTCCGACGTCGTTATGGAGGTTGGTAAGAAGTACTTTGAAGAGCTTATCGACAAGATGAAGGAAGAAAAGGGCGTTAAGATGGACGTTGAGCTTACCGCTGACGACCTCAAGGAGCTTGCTAATCAGTTCAAGGCTGAGTACAAGTCCAAGATTGGCGAGGACTTCCCCTCCGATCCTAAGGAGCAGCTCATGGGTGCCGTTAAGGCAGTTTTCCGTTCTTGGGACAACCCCCGTGCAAACGTATACAGACGTGACAACGACATTCCCTACTCTTGGGGTACTGCCGTAAACGTACAGGCAATGGCA
>JAZNDN010000067.1:0-32264 GCA_045588085.1 Eubacteriales bacterium | reverse complement strand
CGATGTAGTATTCCTCAAGTCCGATCTTGTCGGTTTTAATTTCGGTTACGCAAATTCCGTTTTCGTAGAGATACCTTACGATTTCTTCGGATGTGGTCAGATCATATACACGGATATAACCTGCTTCGTCCTCTTCCACACGGGAATACTTACAGCCGAGGAGCATCTTGGTTCTGTTCATTTCAGCCGATTGCAATGCTACGTATGTGCGGCAGCTTGCGTCAAGCTCGTCTGCCGTCATTTCCACAATCATTTTTCCGTGACGGATAATGCCGTAATGCGTCGCCACCTTTTGAAGCTCGCCGAGAAGGTGCGAGGAAACAATGATACTGCGCTTGCCGTCCTTAATAATATCAGTGAACACTTCACGCATAATCCTCATACCGTCGGCATCAAGACCGTTCAGCGGCTCGTCAAGGACAAGAAGTGTGGGATTGCCGAGAAGCGCCATGGCAATGCCTACTCTCTGCTTCATACCGAGAGAGCAGTTCTTATATTTGTTGCCTGCCGCGCCCTCCATTCTCACCATTTTGAGAACCTTGACAACCTCTTTTTCAGCATCGGGAATAGAGAGGTTCGCCGCTTGGAGCATCATATTATCCCAAACGGTGAGTCCGCCAAAGCACCCCGGAGCCTCAATTAAAACACCCATTTTTGCTTGTATGCTCTCGTCGGTATAGTCCTTACCGTAGAGCTTGATCGAGCCGCTACCGGTGGGGATCAGTCCGCAGATCATTTTTTCTGTGGTCGATTTGCCGGAACCGTTCTCTCCGATAAAGCCGTAGATTGCGCCCAGCGGAACGGTCATATTAAGACCGCACACCGCTTGCTTGGGGCCGAAGTTTTTGGATAAGTTTTTTATTTCAACTGCATTCATACTTTAGCCTCCTTAATAAACGTCGCACTTGTTGAGAAGTTGCGTGCCTGCTACGTTATAAATAACCGCCCAAGCAACCGACACAACAATGCAGATAAGCAAAGAGCCGATACCGCTTGAAAGATTGGCATTTACAGATGCTCCGTAAAGGAAGATATTGAGGAAGCTCGTAGGAAGCCTCAATCCTTCAACGATTGCCGCTGCTCCGATAATTAGGATGCCCGTTCCAAAGAAGAAGGACGAGGCTACGGAAATACCGAAATATCTTCTGAAGATCACGTTGAGGAAGGTGTAAAGACTTGCCCAACCGAGTGACATAATTATCTTGCCGAGGATTGCAATAATGAGCGAGCCTGCATTCACGTCGGTTTCATATCCTGCAAGCAAGCCTCCGACGATGCCACCAATGAGATATGTAATACACATGCAAACAATCGCAAAGGCGCAAACAAGACTCTTGGAAATCATATAATCCTGCTTCTTTGCGTGAGTGGTAAAGAGCTGTTTGACGTAGCCGGATTTATAATCGTGACCGATAAATATGGAAACCATAATACCGCCGAAAATGAACACCATATTCATATTGGCGTAATCGGCAATACCTTCGATCACGTAAAGCGATTTCGAAGCGGCAATAATCTGCCAAACGTTAGAATAAAGAGGCTCCATAGTCTGTCCGTTCTGATCCGGCATCATCGTCATAGCCGATACCATCGCAGGAATGATCGCGGCAATGGCAAGGAAGATGTAAAAGAGAGGTGTGTGGAAAAGTCTGTAAAAGTCCACACCGAGCATACCTTTAATTCTTCTTGCAAAAGAAGGCGACTCAAATTTGATTTCACGCGTTGTATTCATTATTCTGCCTCCTTTTTTGACATAAGCTCAATATAATATTCTTCAAGACCGATCTTGTTTCTTGAAATTTCGCTGATAACGTGACCGTTTTTCATTAAGTAATCCACAATAGAAGCGGTATCGTCTACGTCATAAATGCGGATATATCCTTCTTCCTCGCGCACGTCGGCGTACTGCTTACAAATAGCTGACTTTGCACCCTGCATATCTGCGCATTTCAGTGAGGTAAATACCTGCGCTCGCGAATCCATCTCCTCGGCTGAAAGCTCCATAACCATCTTGCCTTGACGGATAATTCCGTAGTGTGTTGCGATCTTTTCAAGCTCACCGAGAATGTGGGAGGAAATAAGGACAGTACAACCGTACTTCTTCGTAATATCTACAAGGATCTCGCGCATAATTCGCATGCCGTCGGTGTCAAGACCGTTAATCGGTTCGTCGAGAATGAGAAGCGCAGGATCGCCAAGCAGTGCCATCGCAATGCCGATACGTTGCTTCATACCGAGTGAGCAGCTCTTAAATTTGAGGCTTGCGTCATCCTCCATACGCACGATTTCAAGCACGCGGTGGATTTCCTCGTCTGCATTTTCAATACCGAGGTTGATACACTGCATCATAAGGTTCTGATACACGGATGAACCGGGAAAGCAACCGGCGTTCTCAATAAGTGCGCCGACTCTTACGCGCACGCCGGGATCGGTATAATCTCTACCGAATAGCTTTATCTCACCTTCGTCGGGAACGAGATGACCGCAGATCAGCTTCTCGGTGGTTGATTTACCCGAACCGTTCTCCCCGATGAAGCCGTAGATAGCGCCCTGCGGAACGGTCATACTCAGGTGGTCAACCGCATACATTCCTCGAAAGCTTTTTGAAAGATTTTTAATTTCAATAGCGTTCATTTTTTACTCCTTTGCTTTTGCCTCTGCCTTTGCTGCGGCAAAGTTTGCCTTGTCGACCTCGTGCTGTGCCTTGGTGCTTTCCTTCATATCAGCGAATGCCTTCTTAAAAAATGCCTTGATACCCATTTGTTCACCTTTTATGCTAATTTATTTATTCATTATTTTATCGCTGAGCTTCAAGATCTCTGCGCCGTATTTTCTCTTGCGGGAGTTCATAATTCTCTTATACATCGGATAGGTGAGAAGCGCCATGGCAAGCCCGAGGGCACCGATTGCAATTCCGGGAACAAGCGCACTGGTGATTCCGAGCGTAGCACCGATGTCGGTCATAACAAGGCTCATACCTGCGCCCATAACTACCGCGCTAATGCTTCCGAATACATAAGCAAAGACGTTTGCGGGACGCTTTACCTTTGCATCAAGCTCACGGAGCGCATCAAGCTCTGTGGACTCCTTTTCCATATACTGTGTACGGATTTTCTGTGCCATAAACTGCTGATCGTTTTTGTTCATTATAAATTACCTCTCTGTGTCTGTTTTTGATTTTGTGACTGTATTATACGGGGTGTTTGTTTTTTCATTGTGTCGTGACAGAATGTGTATCACACGTATTATATTTTAAGATACCGATTTTTGAGTTTTGTTGGCGATTTGTTTCTGAAATGTTATAAAAACGACTTTTGCAACAAAAAGCATCGGATATTTCACCGATGCCTGATCTGTATTTTGGTTGCTATTCTTCGTCCGTCTGTACCTCCATCGCCAGCCTCGTTCCGAGGCAGAAGGCGTATTCGAAGATGGCTGCTTCCGAAAGGCTTATATACTCGCTCCGTCAGTCGAGGAACTTGTCGAAGATTCCTTTTTGTTCTTCGGTGAAGGTCTTTTTCAAGCCCTCGCGATGTCTTGCCATATAGCCGTGCAGCTCTTTCGTCTCTTTTAAGCTCGTTCTGCTGTCCTCTTTGGGTATGATGCTCCCTGATTTCTGTAAAATGCAGCTTGTTTCTATTGCGCTTTCGCGCCCCTCTTGCTTTTTTCGTCGAAATGTGGTATCATTAGCGTATTAGTGACAAAATAAGCGGAGTTTTTATAATGTACTACAAGAACGATTTGGGATACGAATATCCCGAAAAATGCGACGAGCATATGATAACAGTTAAGCACGTTCGCCATATAGAATTTGACGAGAGTTACGAATATATGCCGGGCGGATTATGGTATAAGCTTATGCGAGGCGTTTATTGGCTCGGAATAAATCTTATCGTTTTTCCTCTTATGAGGCTTACCCACGGGTTGAGAATATACGGAAAAGCAAATCTCAAAAAGCACAAGAAGGCTCTTAAGAACGGTGCCATAACGGTTGCAAATCACGTCTTTTATTGGGATTATCTGTGCGTGCTTAAGGCTATAAGACCTCATCTGGCGTATTTTCCCGCATGGAAGGATAACCTTGAAGGACCTTGCGGAAAGCTTATCAGAATTTCGGGCGGGATACCGGTTCCCGATTCTAATTTCCATGCTATGATAAAGTTCAATAAAGCAATAGAAGGCGCGCTCAAGGACGGAAAATGGATTCATTTCTTCCCCGAGGGCTCAATGTGGTTCTTCTATCCCGATATACGTCCCTTAAAAAAGGCGGTTTTCTCCTACGCGGTAAAATTTGATAGGCCCATCGTGCCTCTTAGCATGTCCTTCCGCAAAAGGCGCGGTTTGTTAAAGCTTTTCGGCAAAGGACCTGCGGTTGATTTACATATAGGTGAGCCGATTTTCCCGGATAAAACTCTGAGCCCCAGAGAAGCCGAGGAAAAAATGCGCGCCGAAGCATACCATATTATGCAGGTTATGAATGGCATAAATCCCGGTGACGAGAATTACAACACCGACCATAACCCCTCGCATTACCATAAAACAATGTAACGGTAACCCAAACTCCCGTGCGGCAGCAAGCCTCGAAGCAAACCACCGATTTTCGCGGTTTATGCGTGGTATTGTTTACAAATTAAGCTTGATTTGACAGTGCGGAATATATTAGAATGTAACCGTAGTTTCGCAGGAGGTGACCTATGGAAGATTTTGAAAGATATGGCGACTATAACGAAATAGACGAGTCGCCGGTCAAAAAGAAAAACGTAGTTTTGATTATATTAAAGCTCGTAACGGCACTTTGTTGCCTGGGCGTTGTCGGAATTCTGGGATTCAGAATGATACTCTTCAATAATTACCCGGATAGCATTAAAAACATATATTTCAATGAAACTCTCACCGAGTATTATGAGAAAACCGACGGAGATATCGGTGCAAAAACGCAGAAGCTCAGAGCAAAATACGATGACCCTGATAAAGGCCAGTTCTTCTGCGATAACCTCATAGTCATAGAGGGTGCAGACCAGATTCAGATTTCCGTCAGATATAACGCCTCAAACCTTGAGGATATACAGCGTGAGCTCAAGCTTGAGGATGCGCTCGACGGTATGGACCCCGAGATATTCAGCTTCCGTCTTTGTGATAACTACGGAACCGTGTATGGTGAGCTTACACAAGCAGCCTTTGAAAGCCGTCTTATGTATAGGTATCAGAAGCTGGTGTTCGACGGTGTTGAGCTCGGTGAAAACGAAAAGGGCGAATACCCCGAGTGGATAAGACTCGAAATTTTCGTCAAGGGGCAGAGTAGCGAGAAGCCCTACGCCATGGTAGCTATATACGAGAATAACGAGGAGTTCAATATATTCACCGACTATGAGCTTTCCGAGAATGAAAAGCCTTAATTTTATAAAGGAGTCAGCAAATGATAGACGGAATCCTTGAATTTACCTTTCGCCCCGTGGCGAATAAAAAGCCCGCAATAACCACCTTCATAATACTGCTTGCCATAGGAGCTGCAGCAGCTACGGCATCGGTTATCTCGCCTATATACAAGGGACTTATAAGCATGGCGGCGGTTATCGCGCTTTGCTCGGCAGTATATATTTTCGTAAGATATATATCCTCGGATTATGCATACGTTGTAGCTTATGCGGGTGATATTCCGATGTTTCTTGTTACCAAAACCGTCGGCAAAAGAGTAACAACCCTTTTCAATATGCCGATTTATCAAGTTCTGAAGATAGAGTCGGAGTCCGCCAAGGAGCGTAAGGAGAGAAAAACACCGGCAGGTACTCAGCGCTTCAATTATAACGTAACGCTTCTTTCTTGGGACGGATACAGAATTTATGCAAAAAGCCGCTACGGCTCAAAGGAAATTCTCATAGAGGGAACGGCAGAGCTTTCCGAAAGGCTTATGCAGTACGCCGCCCTTGCAAGAGAGGTAGAGCTTGCCGAGGATGATTATTGATTTTAAAATTATCATCAATTAAAAAAGGATAACGAAAATCTTTTCGTTATCCTTTTTTGTGTTTCAAGCTATATCAGTCTCTCGACTCCTCACGCTCGCGGCGTCTTTTTGCGAGATTGTTGGTAATCTTGTTGGTGGCGTAGGTTGCCGCAATGATTATTCCTACTATAATGAATACACCGAGCATTCCGACACCCATGTATTTGAGATTATATATAAACTGACCGGGGTTCCAAACTAAATTTTCCATTTTGTCTCCTCCCTTTAATTATAAGAAGAATCCGAGAACCAGAGTACCTGCGATAACCGAGGCAATCTGACCCGAAACGTTTACGCCTATGGAATGCATGAGAATGAAGTTCTGATTGTCCTCTTCAAGTGCCATCTTGTGAACTATTCTGCCTGCCATGGGGAATGCCGAAATTCCGGCTGCACCTATCATGGGATTGATGCGCTCCCACTTGAATATTTTTGCCAAAACGTTGTAAAGCTTTGCAAAAAGAACTCCGCCTGCGGTGTCAAATATGAATGCAATAAGTCCGAGACCCATGATGAGAAGCGTCTCGAGGTTGAGGAATTTCGCCGCAGTCATATTGAATGCAATTGTGATACCAAGGAATATGGTAACGAGGTTCGCAAGTACCTTCTGCGCTGTATCCGAAAGAGAATCGAGAACACCGCACTCGCGGATAAGGTTACCGAACATAAGGAATCCGATGAGTGATGCCGCATCGGGAACGAATATGCAGGCAACTATTGATATGATAATGGGGAAGAGGATTTTTGTCGTCTTTGAAACGCTCGTCTGCTTATAAGCCATACGGATGCGTCTTTCTTCTTTGGTAGTAAGCGCTCTGATAACCGGTGGCTGAATAATGGGAACCAGCGCCATATAGGAGTAAGCCGCAACCGTTATAGCGGCAACGTAGTTTGATTTAAGAGCGTTTGCAACTACTATTGAAGTCGGGCCGTCCGCAGCACCTATAATCGAAATCGAAGCGTAGTCCTTCGCCTCGGGGAAGAACATAGAAGCCATACAGAGAGTGAAGAAAATTCCGAACTGAGCAGCCGCACCGAAGAGCATAAGCTTAGGATTGTTAAGCAGAGGTCCGAAGTCTATCATAGCACCGATACCTATGAAGAGTATCAGAGGGAAAAGCTCATACGCTATTCCGGCGTTATACAGAGTTTCAAGAGGTCCCGCAATGCCTGTATTCGGGAAATTCATAAGAATTGCACCGAATCCGATAGGCAGAAGAAGCGTAGGCTCCATTTCCTTTTTTATTGCAAGATAGATAAGTGTTCCACCGATAATCCACATGATTATCATTTTCCAGGAATCAGGCTCGGCAAAGCCTAAAACTCCTTCAAACAGCTTCAAGAAAATATCCATACAAGTCAATCCTCTCCGTGATGATTTTGAAAAATGAACACAATTCGCATTTTACCTTTTCATTATAAATCAAAATTGCCGAAATGTCAATTGCACAACACGAAAATTATTCGTAAAACAACGTATTGTTTCATAATTCGGCTTCCAAAAATCCGCACCGTAGGACAAAAAACATTTTTTACCCGTGGGACGTGTAAAATTTGGTCTGCGGGGAATACTCAAATTACGGCAGCCAGACAACGCCTTGCTGCCCATGAGTATTAAGAGGAGCAGATGAATGCAAAAGGTTGAAATTTGCGGTGTTAATACTTCTACGTTAAAGACATTATCCGAAGAGAAAAAGCGCGAGCTGCTTTCAAAAACCAAGCAGGGAGATATGAAAGCAAGAGAAGCACTCGTCATGGGAAATCTGAGGCTCGTGCTTAGCGTTATAAGGCGCTTTAATCCTAAAAACGATACACTTGACGATTTGTTTCAGGTTGGCTGTATAGGGCTGATAAAGGCAATAGATAATTTCAATCCAGAGTTCGACGTCAGATTTTCCACCTATGCCGTGCCTATGATAATCGGTGAAATAAGAAGATTTCAAAGAGATAATAACTCCGTCAGAGTAAGCCGAGGAATAAGAGACCTCGCATACCGCGCCTTAAAGGTGCGCGAGCAGATATCTACCGACGAGCAAAGAGATGCCACCACCGCCGAAATAGCCAAAAGACTCGGTGAGGACGAGCGTGCTGTGGCAAATGCTGTCGAGGCAATAGTCGAACCGATATCGCTTTACGATTCCGTCTATAATGACGGCGAGGACTCGGTGTACGTAATTGACCAGCTTGCCGACGAAAGTCAGAGCGACGAAATCCTGATAGAAAGCCTCACCTTAAAAGAGGCACTCAAAAAGCTCAACGAACGCGAAAAGGGAATAATCTCCCGCCGCTTCTATAAGGGCAAAACCCAAATGGAAATCGCCGCTGAAATCGGCATATCTCAGGCTCAGGTTTCTCGCCTTGAAAAGCAAGCGATAGATAAGCTTCGCAAATATATGGTGTAAATTTATTCTGAATGAGAATTTGGAATAAGATATGCCATACCAATTAGCACAAAGCAATCTTTTCCGCTTTTCTTTGGAAATTTATATTCGTCAAAAAATCCGGCACGGTATGCAACGTAAGCTACCGCGCCGGATTTTTTTGTAATTTGTGCCTGTTACGCTCATAGTGTGACGAGTCTTGGCTCGTCAGGGGGGATTGCATGTGCGATTGCCGCGGCAATAAAATATTCCTTGCCGGAAAGCGTTAGGGAATAATGCGCTGCTTGCCTTGACTCTATGCCCTTTATCTCTGAAAACGGCAGATTTCCGTGAAGCTTGTAAAGCGCCTCGCAGGCGCACCATGCGTGAAGCGCAAGCTCACCGCGTGCTTCTTTGGATAGGGTTAGATATTGCTCGTATTCAGCGTCTGTCAGCACTTTTTTTGCAAGCCTTTCGGATATCGGCTTTGCCGCTTGAATATCAATTCCTACGGGGTACTCTTTGCAAACGGCAACTGCGACAGCTCCCTCGCTGTGCGAGAGCGAGAAATGAAAATCGCGGCAAACCCACTTGCTCGTGTCAAGCTTTGTAAATTCGACGCTTGCGGCATCAATGCCTAAAAAATCGCGAGCCGCGTGTTCGAGTAAGCGCCAGGCGAAATATTTCTCAGCGAAAACGGTGGGATTTTTTATGGCGTCAAGCTCGTCGTTTCTGGATTTGCAGAAAAGAGCGGTGCGAGCATAACTTTCGGGAATAGCCGCAACGTATATCGCGGCGCGTTCTTTATCTTCGGTGTTGAAAAGCGCCAAATTGCAGCCCTCCTTTTTTTGTAAGTGGCGTGACGTCTATCAGATAAGATGCTTCGTAAGCTTTGCAAAATCCTTGTAGGAATCAATCTTTATATAGTTGAAATCGGATTTGTATACCGATTCGTCGTTTCCGCCTTCACCGTAGTCGTCACCGATGAAGATAACCTCTGAATGCTTTATGTCGTGCTTATCGCAATAGAGCGAGAGCGCGTATGCCTTGTCGTGCGGCTTCGGCGCCATATCGAACGAGGAGCTTCCGCCAACGAATACCGTGTATTCCGGAAACAGAGCCTTAACCTCGCCGAGAATTGCGCGGCGCATTTTCCTTTCCGGGTCGAATGCCAACTTGTCCTCAAGGTGAGCCTTTGTTCCGAGTATTGCAAATGTTACGCAGCCGGAGGCGTGAAATTCTACGCTCTCTCCGCGGAATTCGGTAAATCCGTATTTTTCGCGCAGCACGTCAACTCTTTTGTTAACACTTTCTTTGTCGCAATCGATTGTGAGATTTTTTATGATATTGAGCTTTCCGGAAGAAGCGTCGTATTCCGCCTCTTGTAAGCCGTAGTTACCTATAACGTCAAGCGGAAATCCACCGAGCTGCTTATGTATTCTTTCGCAGGAGCCTGCGCCCACCATAAGAAGCCTGTATTTTTTTGCAAGAGCGCAAAGCGCGTTGTAGTTTTCTTCCTCAAGCGGTGTCTTGTGCTGTGTCAGTGTTCCGTCAAGGTCCATTGCAATAAGCTTAATTCCGTTCATTTTTCTTCCTCATGTTTGAGTTTTGTATGATTTTAAAGTTCTTCAATGCCAAAAAGGTCGTAGTAAAGCCAAAGAACCGTGTACCTGTCTTTAAGGTCCTTTGCGTATTTCACAGCGTCCTTGATTTTGTCATCGGAATAAATTTCAAAGAATTCACCAAGGTCAAGACCTATACCGTGTATAATTTCTTCAATTTCTTTGTGAGAGGGAACCTCGGAAAGAATTTTCTTGATTTCACTCTCCTTTTCAAGATAAACCGCGTGCCTTGAGCTATCGTAGCTTCCTATCTTCTTCTGCAAAGCAAGGCAACCGTCAGCAACCTCGGTGTAAACCCTTGTTATCTCTGCGCGCAGCTCATCATCGCTCTGTCGGAATTCTTTCTTCGGGAAAGGAAGAGCCGCCAGCTTCTCGCGAACAAGCGTCGTCACGTAGGTTGAATACAGAACGTCGGTTCCGTGCGGAAGATACGGGTGATTTTCCAAAATTCCGGTTATCTCAAAGAAATGCGAGAGGTGATGCTCGCTTCCCGAAGCGGGTCTTGAGCTTCCGGCAAGCGCCATTGCAATTCCTACTGCTATAAGACTTTCGGTAAGCGTCTTGATGCTTTCCTCATCTCTTTCCAAGAGGGATTTTGCAAGAGGAAGAGTAGCCTTTAGCATATCCTCGGTGAGCTTATATATGTAAGGGCAGAAATACTCACCGTTTACGGCATTTGCAAGCTTCCAGTCGTTAAGAGCCGAGTATTTTCCTATAATATCACCGTAGCCCGCCTTAATCATGTCAAGAGGTGCGTTTTTTACCACCTCGGTGTCAGCAATAAGCGCGTACGGAACACCGGCAGAGTAGGTAACCTTCATTCCGTCGGTTATCATAGCCGCACCGGAGGAGGCGTAGCCGTCCATAGAGGGCGCTGTCGCAACCACAGCGTAAGGAATTTTTTCAAAATGCGATACGTACTTGCAAAGGTCCTGAATAACGCCCGAGCCTATTCCCAGAATGAAATCAATTTTACCGAGCTTCTCGGTAACCGCGGCAATTGCCGCCTCGTTGGGAACAAGCACCTCCGCACCCGTGAAAATCTGTCTGTCTGCGATTTTTCCCGAAAGATAGCTCTCGCACCTCTCACCTGCAGCACTGTAAGTGTTTTCATCGGCAACGATAAGTATTTTTCCAAAGTCCCTAAGTATTTCGGGTAAATGACGCATAGCATCATTTTCAACGAAAACGTACTTGATTGCGCATTCGTGCCTCTTACCGCACTCGCACTCAAATCCTTCTAAAAGTTTGTTAATGTCCATATTAGCTCCTTTAAATCGCTGATGCTCACTGAGTATACACTCTTTTAATATTCACTCTCCGGAAATTTTCAACGAGCGATTGACGGTACAACTCTCAAAATACAGTTTTCCGCCACGTACCTCGTATTCCGTAGGTATTCCGTCGATGTAAAGCGTCCCTTCGGCAATACCGTTAAGATTTACCGAGCTGAGCTTCAACTGTCCTTTGAGAATCGCTATCTCGGCACCGCTGTCAGATACCGAAAGCTCTCCCCATGCTCCGCACACGTAGAATGGACATCTGAATTCGCCCTGCAAACGAGGCTCAAATCCGATAAAGCCCTCCGGAATATCGTAGCTGAATCCCGAGAAAATCTGAAGAAGAGAGAAGCTTGCCATAGCTCTTGCATAGTTGCTTCCGCATTCTATCTCGTTGTAAGGATTGCGCTTTTCTCCGTCGTATCTGTCGCGCACGGCGCGTACTATGCTAAGTCCTTCGTTTATGAAGCCCTCGGAAATAAGAAGTCCTGCAAAGGAGTACTCAAATCCGGTCATGCATTCGTCGCTGTACGGAATGGGAATATAAGGTCTGTATGCCCCCTTGGGATAGTCGCACATAACGGCACCGCCCTCGTCGTTAAGAGCGAAAACGCGCCACGCGTTAGCAAAGTGTCTCATGCTTGGCTTGTAAAGTACCGAATACATAAATTCAAGAGCGCGACGCCTCTGCTCCTTGTCGAATATATCTCCGAGGCCGATAAGATTAGAGTGCCACTGGGCAAGAAGAGAATCTATCTCGCAACCCTCGCCAATCTGGTACTTGAGCTGACCTCGCTCGGCGTTCCAATATTCAGGGCAACCGTATTTTTCGGTATATTCGCGGCAGCTGAGGTCGACGTTCTGAATGAAGTATTTTCCGTTAAACAGATTTTGGCGTGTATAGCTGTAACCGTTCTCATACATTGCATCGTATTTTGCCGCGCGCTTCTCGTCACCCATATGCTTGGCAAGACGCGAGCCTGCCTTTAGCGCAAGGAGGTACATGCCCTCAAGCCAAGCCGACGGCCCGAAAAGCTCCATATCGAGTGTGTGATGCTGTCTGCCCTCAAGAATACCGTCGGAATTTATGTCCCACTCGTCAGGGTTTTCGGGGCTCGTTGCATAATCGAGAGCTTCCATTGCTTTGCCGTAGTATTTCTTAAGCCAGTCCTCTGAGGCTCCGAGCTTCCATTCGCGGTAAAGCTTGAATACGCTTGCCATTTGTCCGTCAAGACATGGGCGAAAGCTGCTTTCATTTTTTCTGAGCGGAAGCTGAGTTCGGAAAACCATTCCTCCGTCAGCACGGGTATCGTAATCAAATTTAGTTTCGGTTACCGAGCGTTCGAGAGATGGGAAAAGATGTGCAAGCGCATAAACGTAGCTCCATACGTGCGTGCACGTTCCCTCGCATGAGCCTTCGCGCTCATGCAGTCCCTCCCAACCGTAAAATCTGCCGTCACTAAGACGAAGCACCGTTGCAGATTTAAGAACGGAAAGCGTTGAGCTTACCGCATCTATAACAGCCCCGTCAAGTGTCGCACCGTGCAGAGTGTTTTTGAATAACAGGGTATCCGTATGTAGCCTATCGAAATTAGCAAGAGCATATTTCGCGCTGTGAGCAGAGTCTTCAAATATCGTCGAATAATAGTTTTTCCAAGTACCCAGTGTTTCTGCACCATCGCTCCAGTAATTGTAGCAGTTGGGAATATTCCAGCCAAGAGCAAAGCGAGCCGATGCCTCATCGGCTATGGGAAGGGCTGTAAATACGGTTGCAACGTCGTGCGTGCCTGCCTGAACGTACTCACGTGAGGAAAGCGGTCCCTCGCAAAGCTCGCGCCAATACGTAGCAACACCGTCCTGCCAGCCGCCGCGGTACCAATATTTTTGTACTGAACTGCAACCGCCCGACACGGCTATCGTTATGTCACCGTAGTCCTTATCATCGGTGCTTTTGCCGGCGTGTCTGAGCATGACGGCATTTATGCCGTCGGAGCTGACGTCAAGGTTTTCGCTCTTTTCAAATGGGTTTGCTGCGCTGAGTGCCAGTGTGAATTTAACGTCTTTACGTAAGCTCTTAACCGTTATATCAAAGAATGCTGCCGGAATAGATGAGTCATCGTCTTCGTGTGGAATAAATGGGTTGAAAGCTGTGAGTGTTATCTCTGCAGGGAAGGTATCGTCTGCAAAAATAAGCTTAGCTATCGGAAACTCGCCGATGAAGGTTACGGAGGAAAAATGCGGATAGGCGCACATGGTTGAGAGCAAGGGACCAAAGCCGAAGCCGCGAAATTCACTCTTTCCGGTATACTGCCCGGCAAGATCCTTCGTGTGATCTCCCTGCAAAATTCTTACGTCAACTGCTCCGTCGGGATATTCTGCCTTTATCGCAAAATGTGTAAACTCGTTCGTCACGCCCTTGGCGGGTCTGTTGAATATTTCAAAATCTATAAACTCGCCGTTTCCGGCAAGACCTATCGAGCCTGTGCCGATTCCGCCCAGCGGGAAAGAAATATTTTCTAGCTTTTGTTTGTTGTATAGCGTAAATTGAAAGTCCTGCTTTGAGAAAAGTGTTTAATAGAGTGTGATGATTTAGTTTGATTGCTCTAATCAGGTGCGAGAAAGCGTCCTTACAGCGAATCAGTCGTTTGCCTTGCTCGTGACGGCTTTTTTCTTTGCAAAGAATATCAGTCCCAAGGAAAGTGCAAGACCAAGTGCC
This sequence comes from Eubacteriales bacterium, assembly GCA_045588085.1. Taxonomy (GTDB): domain Bacteria; phylum Bacillota; class Clostridia; order Oscillospirales; family CAG-272; genus UBA1740. The sequence continues at coordinate 18,285 of JAZNDN010000067.1, read as the reverse complement.
AGCAGAAGCACGCTGGCAATCCAGAAGCCGGGAGTCTTTGGAAGCGTTGCAAACGTGATGCCCGCATCCTTTGCCGTTGAAACGTAAACTGTGGGTATTGAGCCGACGATAAATCCGATTATAGCAAGATGCGTGCCGTATGGGCACTTGGCAAGAAGCCATTTCATGATAAGCGAGATACCGATAAAGCCTATGCATATACCGAGCCCTGTGCAACCGAGAACGAGAAGCGAGGTCAGAACGTCCTGCCCCTTGAGCAGATGGTCTGTCATAATATTTACAATCGGGTTATAGTATCCTAAAATAAGAAGCAGCATAGAGCCGGATATGCCGGGAACGACAAGTGCCGCCGAGCCGATAATACCTATGATAATCAGAAGAAGGTGACCCGGAACGTCAAGCGCCAGCAGATTTGCGTCCTGTGCGATAGGTAAGAAGCAAAGCGATACTGCAACCAGCGTAGGAATCAGTAGCGATAGGGTATGAGTCGGCTTGAATTTGCTGTCAAGCTTATCGGTAACAGAGGGCAGTCCACCGATAGCTAAGCCAACGAAAAGGCAAACCGTCGGTATAGGATAACTCTCAAGCGCCCAGCCGAGAGGGAAGAGAAGTGCAATAACGCCGCAGGCAAGGCCGAGTATTATAGGCAAAAGCGTCATAAAGCTTTTCTTGAAGCTCTTGAAAATATCCGCAATCGCCGTGATAAGCTTCTCGTAAATTCCGAGAATAGCGGCAACCGAGCCCCCGGAAAATCCGGGAATAATAAAGGCTATTCCCATAAGTGCGCCCTTCGCCATATCCGAGAAAAAGGAACGGGTACCCGCCTTTTCATTCTTGGCAGAGCTCTTCTGCGCGGTGAAGGCGTTATCTTGATGGGAGGTAGAATTATGTTCTTGCATTTTGCTCTCCTTGTCGGTCAGTTAAGCTCAAAAACCTTTTCAAGCATAGGCTGCGCTCCGGTAACAGGGTCCATTTCCATGATGAGTACGCCCTCCATATACTCGTTCCATTTAGCAACGACGGGCGAGTTCTTCTGAACCTGTGTGGCAAAATCTATACCCTTTTCGCACTCGTAGTATCCGAAAAGAGTGTCACCGACGTTCCATATAGTGTAGTTTTTGATACCGGCGGATTTGAGGGTTTCGACAAGCTCCGGCCAAATCTCATTGTGACGTTTGATATATTCAGCCTTCATTCCGTCAGCAATCCGTCCGCTCCAAGCGTACTTTTCCATGATATCTCTCCTTCGTAAAATATTTTTTACACTACCTGAGTATCAGCCGTTTTGCTCTTTTTTCTCGGCTATGTAGCTAAGCATAAGGTCAGGAAAATTGATAGTCATACCGTCAGCTCCCGCATCATAAACCTGCTTGTAATTCTCGTGGTTTATTCCCCAAGCTCTGACGTCAAGACCGAGCTTGTGGCATTTTGCAACGAGCTCAGGGGTAATCGCGCTGCCTATCGGGCAAAGCTGTTCACCGCCGATTGAAAGGAGCTTCGATATTGCCTCATCGCTTACGTCCTTGGTAAGCCAGCCTATATGTACTTCTGGATTGTATTCCTTGATAGCTTTGATGTTTTCAAATCCGAAGGAGGTAACGATAGTCTTCTTTTCAACACCGTGACGGTACATAGCGTCTGCAACCTCACGCTCTATTCCCGCGTCCTTAAGCTCAATAGCGAAGGTAATGGGGAAATGCGCAAAAAGACGGAGAAAATCGTCGAGTGTCGGAATTTTATCCTCAAGCGTACCGCATTTTGCACGGAACTGCGAAAGCTCCTCCAGCGTGTAATCGCAGATGCGGCCTTCAACTCCGCAAACACGCTCTAAGGTGCCGTCGTGGAAGAGAACGAGCGCGCCGTCCTTGGTTCGTCTTACGTCGGTTTCTATTCCGTTAGCACCCATGTAAATTCCCGTGTAGAATGAGAGCAGGGTGTTTTCGGGACAGTATTCCGATGCGCCTCTGTGCGCATAGGTAACGAAATTATCTCTGGAATCCATCAGTATAACGGCGTCGAGTTTTCTTTTTATAAGAGCGAGGAAATTACCCCATTCCTCCGGGTTTATGCAAATGCTGCGGTCTGCGCCTGCTGCTATCGCGTCAACCTTTTCCATAGTTTTGTTGTTCCACGCATGGTTACCGATAAAAACGTCAACGTGCTCGCGGTTGAGTCTTTCTAAGCTGCGATAAAAATCGCCCCTTGTGGTGTAGGGAACTCTGTTCCGTTGAAGATAGCTTTTCATAACCTGATTCGTTCCCGCGCCGCCGAACATTCCGCAACGGTAGGTTTTATCATCCGCGGTTACGTTCCAGAAGAACGACGTAGTACCCTCGGTGTGACCGGGTGTATGCAGACACAGGATTTCGCAGGAGCCCAGACGTATAATATCTCCGTCCTTGATATCGTAATCGGGTGTGAAGCCTCTGATGTATTTTATATCACGGAAATTGAGATAAGTCTTCGCGCCCACCGCATGCTTGAGAAGCTCAGCGGTAGCATCGGTGTGGTCGTAATGACCGTGCGAGTGAATTATAATCTTGACGTCGGCAATGTTGAGCCCTAAATCTGCCATATTATCCATAACGGTCTTGGCATTAATGTCGTAACCGGTGTCAATCATAATAAGTCCGTCACCGGTGTCTATTACGTGGCACGAGGCCTCCTTGCTTCCTACGAAGTAAATATTTCCTATAAGTCTTGTCGGCTTGATATAAGTAAATTTTGCCATGTCTTTATCCCCTTTGGTTATGTGGTTATGTTTCGCGCCACGCGCTCCAAATATTTTAAAAATTAGATTACCTTGCTTCCGAGAACGAAAACGTCGGTGACTGCGAATTTTTCGTCTGTTACAATAAGGTCGGCATCAAGCCCTGCCTTTATTTCGCCCTTGTTAAGTCCGAATATGCGGGCAGCATTTTTGGAGAGCATCTTAAGCGCTTCCGGATAAGAGAATCCGCATTCGTCCACGAGAACCTCAAGCAACCTGTTTCCTGTGGCAATAGAGCCGGCAAATGCCGAGCGGTCGGGCAGTCTTGCAACGCCCTCCTCAACTATGAATTTAGTTCCGCAGCACTCGCCCTCTGTAATGTCAGCTCCCGCAACGGGCATTGAGTCTGTGACCGCTATAACGTTGTCGACACCCTTGATTTTGACTATCATTTTTATAAGGTCAGGCGGAAGATGCCGTCCATCTGTTATCATTTCCGCAAACAGCTCGTCGCAAAGATACGTAGATTCAATGACTCCGAGTGAACGGAAGCCCATATTTCTGGTTACCGTAGAGGTGCAGGAATAAAGATGCGTTACAAGATTGCAGCCTGACTCTATCGCAAGCTTCATATCAGCATAAGTTGCATCGGTATGTCCTGCGGAGGCTATAACGCCTCGCTCGGTTATATATTTTGCAAATTCACCGCCGTTGTCGTTTTCGGGCGCGTACGTCCAACGGACTATATCCTTGCCGTATTCATCGATTATTCTTGTATAATCCTTTGCAACGGGGGGAGTTATAAAGGTCGGGCACTGAGCTCCGCACTGCTTTGGTGAAAGGTAAGGACCCTCAAGGTGAGCACCGATAATATGTCCTTTTGCCATTCCGGAGTGCTTTGCCTCCGAAATACTCTTAACAGAGCGTTCAACAACCTCAATGCGTTCCGCGGATATAGTCGGAGCAACGGTTACCGTTCCGTGTGCCAGATGGAAGTCACAGCCGCGTATAACCTCGTCTGATGAGGTATCCGCAAAGGCGAATCCGCCTGCACCATGTGTGTGCGTGTCAATAAAAGCGGGGCAAAGGTATTTATCCGAAAAATCATAAGACAGGTCAGCGTCCCTGAAATTTTCGCTTACCTCCGAGATGATTCCGCCTGACAAATATACGTAGCCTGAAACAACCGTGTCTGCGAGCACTATGTTGTTACACTTTATGCGAGTGAGCCTGCTCATTTTGCATGTTTCCTTTCCGGTTTTTATCAGAGCATTGAGGAGCTGTCGGGATCAAGGTAGAGAATAGCTCCTTCGCGGGTTCTGAGAATCGAAGCAGGACAGTGCTCGTCTATGCTGCCGGTAAGAGTTTCCTTAACAGCCCACGCCTTAGTTTTAGCGGGAACTATGCAGAAAAGATTAGGAGCCGATACGAGTCTTGGTACGGTTATGGTAAGCGCGTGCGTGGGCACCTTGTCAATAGATGCAAAGCAGCCGTCGTTAACCTGCTGCTGACGGCAGATTTCGTCAAGCTTAACCGCCATAATTGGCTCCTTGGTGTTAAAATCGGCAACCGGCGGGTCGTTGAATGCGATATGTCCGTTTTCACCGATACCCATAACAACGATATCAGTGGGGTTTTCGGTGAGAAGCTTGCCGTATCTTGCAACCTCAGCCTCGGGAGAGGACGAGGGGTCTATGTAGTTTACAGACTTGAAGGGAGCTATTCCGAATATAGCATTGCGCAGGAAATTCGAGAAGCACTGAGGCGCGCTCTTGTCAAGTCCTATGTATTCGTCCATGTGATATGCGTTTATTCTCTGCCAGGGTATCTCATTGTCGTTTGCAAGCGAAGCGAGAACCTCGTTCTGAGAGGGCGCAGCTGCAAAAATCATGTTGATTTCATCCTTTTCGGCAAGAAGCTCAAGTATCTTTGCCTTGATATCCGCGCCTGCGGCACAGCCCATTTCGTCGCGGCTGTCGTAAATTTTTACCGTAAGATTGTCCTTCGTAAGAGTTTTCATATTGCGTTTCCTTTCGATTTATATATTTTATTGTATTTTATATTTTACACTAAACCCGGTTTGTTTTGCTTGCTGTGTTTTCATTTATCTATTGCATAAATTGCCATTCGGCAATCGTTTTTCGCAACACAGCCGATTTCAAATGCCAAATGGGCTCTGATTACTTTTTATCCGCGCTTTGTGAAAGAAGAAAAAGCCGTATTGCCTGCTCGGCGGTGTCGTAAAGATTGCGGTAGGCGTTTTCGGTGTCCATCGCCTCGGCAAGCGTACACGGCGCGCGCAGAATGGGGAAGAATGCATCTATGCCGTAGTCGTTGGTTTTTGCGGCGTCGCGTGTTACCGCACCTGAAAACGCAATAACCGGCTTTCCGTATTTTTTTGCGCAAAGTGCTACGCCGACCGGTGCCTTTCCCATGCAGGACTGCCCGTCCAGTCTGCCCTCTCCGGTAATAACCAGGTCGGCATCCTTAATCTCCTCTTCAAGCCCGGAGGCGTCGATAACCAGCTTTATGCCCGAGGTAAGCCGACCGCCGAGATAAGCCGAAAAGGCAAATCCGAGACCGCCCGCAGCACCTGCTCCCTCAAGGTCGGCATCGGCCGTGGGGAATAGCTTTTTCGAAAGCTTGGCGTATGAGCTGAGCCAGCAATCCATATCTGCCATGATTTTCTCGTCTGCGCCCTTTTGTGCGCCGAAAATACGCGAGCAGCCCAAAGCTCCGCATAGCGGGTTCTTTACGTCGCATGCAATATCGAAGCGGCAGTCCGAAAGCTCGGGAGCGGCATTATCCGCTCGAATTTCCTTTATATCCGCAAGTCCCTTGCCGAACACAGACACAGGTGCGCCTCCGGCGTCAAGAAATTCAAAGCCGAGGGCTGAAAGCATACCCATGCCGCCGTCATTCGTTGCCGAGCCGCCTATTCCTATTATAAACCTGCGGCAGCTGTACTCGCGTATAGCCGTGAGTATAAGCTCTCCAACACCGTACGTCGTGGTGTAAAGCGGATTTCTTTTTTCTTCGGGAACTAGCGTTATCCCTGCGGCAGCAGCCATTTCTATAACCGCCGTTCCGCTTTTCTCTATAACTCCGAATTCAGCCTCTACGGGCACTCCCAGAGGACCTGTGACGAGCCTCGTCACGAGCCTTCCGCCGCAGGCGTGCGTCAAAGCGCGCACCGTGCCCTCGCCACCGTCGGCAAGAGGACATATTTTAACCTCGGCAGACGGAACAACCGAAAGTATGGCATCTCTTACAGCCTCTGCAGACTCAAAGGTCGTAAGGCTTCCCTTGAAGGAATCAATTGCTATTACAGTCTTCATATTTTCTCCTTTATTTTATCGCCGTGCCGACTGATTCTATCCGAAAACCTCTGCCGCTGCTACCGTTCGCAAACGTTCCGCATCAACCTTATCTCTGCCGTAAGCATCAAAAAATCTTTCACGGTATCGGTCTGTCCGAAGGTTATAGCAAAGAGTCCAAGCACCCCAGTATAAATCTATATGTCGGTCACCCACTCCACCGCCTCCAAGGTCTATAAAGCCGGAAAGCCGCCAATCTTTGAGTATGATATTAGGCAGGCAATAGTCACCGTGCAAAAGCACCTTGTCCGAAAGAAGCTCTTTGCCGCGAAGCGCCAGCTCGTACGCAGACTGTGGGGCCAGCGAGCCGTAAAGTGACTCGTAAAATGAGAGGTCGCACCTTCCTGTACGGAATCCCTGCTCAACCGTGTCAAAATAGGTGTCCATTCTGTTTTGTATGGGGCAGTCGGCAAATTTCTCGGAGTGAAGCTCGCGGAGCAACTCGGCAAGACGGTCAGTCAGCCTTTTTGGTTCTGAAAGATAGTCGGTGTGAGTACAATCCTCTCCGTCAAGTGCCGTTGTCATAAGCCAGTCAAATTTCTCGTCGCAGACGTAATTTACAACCTCTGCAGCATGTCCCTTAGAGTGAAAATACCGAGTCATCGTTGCCTCGTTTTTCAAGGCTCCGAGTGCTGCTCTTTTTAGAAACAGACTGAACTTGTTCCCTTCAATGAGATAAACCGATGCCTCGGGAGAGCAGGAGCTGTCGTAAATCTTGGCGCAGGATATCTCAGATTCAAGCACCGTCGGCAGAACGTATGGGATTTTTTCTATGAGAGTTTTCTTCATTTTGCTCTGCTTCCCCTTGCAAAATAATTACCTTATCCGATGCGGCACGGCATTATCTGACCGTTGCACCGCCGTCATCGCTGTATACGATTCTGTCACCCTCGCAGTATACCGAGTCAACGTATGCAAAATAGTCCTCTTTTGATGCGAAAAGCGGCTTTGCTTCAGACTTGATGCGCTTTGCCTCAGCGGCATCGTCGGAGAGCAGAAGGTGAAGCATTGCCAGCTGCCATGCGGCAGAGTCAATACACGCTTCGCTCGGCTTCGTTATATAATAGTCACTTCCGTGCGACGTGCCGGTAGCACCGGAAACGTTCGGATGAATAACCGGCATAATACAGGAAAGGTCACCCATATCCGTGCATCCGCCACCGAAGAACTCAGGAGAAAATCTTAACGGCTTGTCTGGCATTACGAGCTCATGAGCACGCTTTGCTACAAGCATCATATTTTCATCGTTGTTGAGAGGCGCAAAGCCGGGAGTGTCAATGATTTCTACGTTAGCACCGAGAGAGTATGCAGCACCTACGAATGCACGGTTAACCTTTACGTTCTCGCTTAAAATCGCCTCGTAGGTTTTTCCGCGAACGTAGCTTTCAATGCTGACGCTGTCGGGAATAGCGTTTACTATGCTTCCTCCTGCCGTGATAATCGGATGAACTCTGATATGATCGTCGTCGCGGAAGGTTTCGCGTATTGCGTTAACTGCGTTGATGCCGCAATTTGCAGCGTAAAGCGCATTGATTCCTTTGAACGGTGCACTGCCTGCGTGTGCCGAACGCCCTTTATATGTAATTTGCTTAGCAATACAGCCGTTGGCTCCTCCTGTTATCGCGTCGGAAACAGCTGATGTATGTATCATAAACGCTATATCAACTCCGTCAAAATATCCGCGGCGCAAAAATTCCATTTTTCCACCGAAATATTTGATAACGCCTCTCTTTTTCAGCTCAGAGCGGTATTCTATTTCAAGAAGCTCCTCGGCGGGAACAGCGCAAAGGCGTATTCTTCCGCTGAGCCCGTCAAGCATTCCCGGCTCCTTGAGTGCCGCCGCAATTCCAAGCAGAGCCGCGCACTGCGCGTTGTGTCCGCAGGAGTGAACCGCTCCGGTAAGCTCGTCTGCTTCCGGGTGGGTTGGGCATATGACCGAGTCAAGCTCGCCGAGTATTAAAATCTCAGGTCCCTCGCGCCCTGTGTCAATAACGGTATAGAAGCCGGTTATTCCCTCCGCCATAGTAAGCTCGTAGCCAAGCTTACGGAAGGCATCCTCCATATAAGCCGAGGTCTTTGCCTCGCGAAATCCGGTTTCAGGATGATGCCATATATATCTTTCGGCATCAAGTATAAGCTTTTCGTATTTCTTTAGTGCTTTGTTGATTTTATCTATCATATCCCATCTCCTACGGTGCATAAATGATTTTTACGTTAGGGCTGTCCGAGAATTCTTCTTCGTCAAATCTGCCGCGCAGTCTTTCGGGAAGTATAACCTCTTCAAGCGAGGTGCAGTCCGAGAATATATAATCACCGTAAAGATTAGAGCCGCCGCCAACCGTTACCCGCTTGAGCCCCGTGCATCCGGAAAATGCGTTGTCGCCCACGACAGCTGAGTTAAGCTCTATCTCTTCAAGAGAGCAGCAACCCAAAAATGCACCGCTCTCCACCTCGGTTTTCCCCTCAGGCAGCTTTATATCCGAAAGGCTCTCACAGCTCGCAAAGGCGCACTCTCCTATGAGCTCAACTGAACAGGGAAGGTTTATGGCAATCAGGGATTTGCATTCCCTGAAGGCATCGGAGCCTATTGACGTGAGTCCTGCGGGAAGCACCACCGTTTCCAGATTTCCGTTCCTTTTGAATGCATCTGAATATATAATTCTGCAATTGCCGTGAACTCTTACGGATACGGTATCGCAATCGCAGGTTTTCATAAAGCACAGATACGGATTTTTTCGGCTCCCGATATAATATCCGCCATTGTATTCGTTGAATTTCAGTGTATTGCCGGTGAATGCACCGCTTCCTATACGGCTGACTGATTCGGGGAGCGTAACCTCCTTTAAAGTCACACAGCTGAAAGCATCTCGCCCTATCTCGCATAGCGTGTCGGGAAGTGCTATGGCTGTAAGAGCGCAGTCCTCAAATGCACAGGAGTCGATGCCTATAAGCCCTTCGGGAAGCTCAACGTCACGCAGAGATTCGCAACCGTAAAAAGCCATAAAGCCTATATAGCGAAGACTTTGGGGAAGCTCTACGTAAAGAAGCTTCGTATTTCCGTGAAAAGCGTTTCCCATTATAATTTTGCAGCCGTCGGCAACCACGCAGTCCTCAATATCCTCAAATCCCGAAACGAGAACAAGATATGGGTTTTTCTCGTTTCCGAGATACCTTGCACCCCCGCGCTCGTTGAACCGAAGATTCGGACAGTCCTTAAAATTAGACTCGTCAATGCTCTTGATGCTATCAGGTATTGAAACGCTCCTGACAGAGTCGTTATCATTGAAAACGTACCCCTCAATTTCCGTAACTCCGTCGGGAATAACCACGTCTGCGCGATACCCCGAGTAATCCGAGAGAACACCGTTATCAATATCAAAATCGTTAATGCTCATATTTTGCTCCGTAATAGAAATAGGCTTGTAAGGTAATCGTATCAAGGCTTCGCACAAGCTGTATTATGACGGCTGCGGCGTCTGTTCCGCGCGATAACCGCGAGGTATTACTGATTCGCATCATCGCGCTTTGCGCCGTAGCGTACATTTTGCGGCCAGTCACACCAGTCGCGCTGACCATACCGCTCCTCGCCCCAGAATGCCGTGCGCTCTTTTGCGGCGGCACAGTAAATATGCGCCCTTATACATTCAAACGCCCGACTGCCAACGCTGGTAACGCTTTCCGGTATGAAAATGCATGATGCATCCTGTTCTAAACCTACGAATGCAAACGCACGGTTTCTGATTATCTTAACTCCGTCACCCAGTATAAGCTTTGATAAATTCTTGCAGCAATAGAATGCCTCGCGACCAATCTCGGCTGCACCTATGTAGGCTTCCTTAAGGCTTTTGCATTCGTAAAACGCACGCTCTCCCACCTCTCGTACGCTGTCGGGAATCGATAGGCTAGCAAGGGTTTTATTTCCCTTGAAAGCATCGGATTTTATAGAAGTTACGTATCCGTCCGGGATGTAGAGCCTTTCTGCATCGCCACTGTATTTTACCAGAACACCGTCCTCAACTGTACAATCGCGAAGCTCGCGGCGAAACAGATAATCGGTAAATTCTTCGTCGCTGCCCGGTACCTTGCCGCCGGGGCAAATTGCTGCAACGACCGATAGTAAGCGCGATATTTCATCGTTGTTCAAAACGGTGTAATTTTTCGACGCAACGCGCACAAGACCGATATACCCATGTGGCTTTTCGGGAAATTGCTCGCAAAGCTCGGTGTAAAGCTCGTAAGCCGTATCAAAGCTGCCGGTAATGCACATTGTTCTTGCGCGTGTTAGCTTTTTGTCGTAGTCTATCGCCGCGACAATTTCGTTTTCTATGTATAAATCTGCTTGAGTGCGCGGCTTTTCGTTTTCCAAGACCGCACAAACGGAACCGTCCGCAGAGCAAGGCTCCGTATCAGAGCAGTCCTCACCGAGTACCGAATTGTATTTCTCTATTATCTTTCCAATGTTTTCACCGCAGAATGGGCAGAAAGCAAAAACCTGCGCCTGTGGCTTGCCGCAAAACGGACAAAATTTAAATTCCATAAGATGCCTCCATAACGTATAGTAACGATGACTCTCACTGCCGCTTGCCGAAGCGTTTTTTAATCCACTCTACTAAAAAGTACGAGCCGATGAATAAAGCAAGAAATATTCCGACTCCGAGTAAAATTATAAAATCGTAATCCAAATCGGGTGACGTTAAATCAACGCCGAACAACGCCAGCACTACAATGCCTATTCCAAGGCAAACCAGTGTCAAAACCAGCTCAAAAAGCGCCTCGAGCAACGCAGGTGCTATTTTTCTTTTTTCATTTTTCATTAAATCGCTTCCTTTGCGGTGATGGATTTAACGAGCATACGGCGAACTTAGTTGTCGAGCCGTCGTTCGAGACAAACGACACTTTCTACGTGCCCTGTCATACAAAACATATTGAAAATTTCAACCTCTTCGGTCGTGTAACCCAGCGCGCGTGCAAACTTTATATCTCTTGCAAGCGTTGTTGGATTGCATGATACGTACACGATACGTTTAGGAGAAAGCGAACAGACGAAATTTATAAGCTTCTCACCGCACCCGGAGCGCGGAGGGTCAAGAATTATGACGTCCGGTGAAATTTTCTCACCTAGCTCACTCTCAGCTCTGACGAGAAGACTTTCGGTCTGCTCAGCGTCGCCTGTAAAGAAGAGTGCATTGCTTATGCCGTTTGCGGCAGCGTTTTCCTTGGCGCACGCCACAGCCTCGGGAACTATCTCAATTCCGATAACGCGCCGCGCGTCATTTGCCATAGATAGTCCTATCGAGCCCGTACCGCAAAAAAGGTCAAGAAGCGTGTCACCCTTTTCGAGTGCCGCGAGCTCTCTCGCTCGTCTGTATATAAGCTCGGCTGTTCCGCGGTTGACTTGGTAGAATGCAGGTGCGGAAATTTTCAGCCTAACGCCCGCCAGCGTGTCGTATATATAATCCCTGCCGAAAAGCGTCGTGTAGCGCTCCCCGAGGATAACGTTTGTTTGCTTTGTGTTTTCGTTTAGTAAAATTCCAACAATTGATGGGAAAGCCTCAGTGAGCGTTGCTACAAGCTCATCGGAATGAGGCAAATCGCTGCCGTTGATAACCAGAGTCAAAAGCACCTCACCGGTACTCTCTCCTTTTCGAAGATAAATATGGCGTATAAGCCCATTGCAGCTTTCTTCATTGTAAGCCGAAATGCCGCGCTTTTCAAAAAAGCTTCTCAGCTTTTCAAGTATTTCCGAGAAGATGCTCGGTGAAAGAGGGCAGTCTGCTGCCTCTGTAACCGTATGGCTCTTCGGTGCATAAAATCCGATTTTTATTTTTCCGTCTTTGCCGCGGCACACAGGGTACTGAGCCTTGTTTCTGTATTCCGTGTCATTCGGGGAGTCGACGAGCGGCAAAACCTCAATGTCGGAAAGGCCTGCCTTTGAAAACTCCCCTTTGACGAAGCTTTCCTTGAGCTTGCGCTCCATATCAGTGCTTACGCATTTGTAGGCACAGCTGCGGCATTTTTCTATATGGCATCGGTTTGAGGCACGGTGCTTTGAATATTCAATATAATTCTCCACCTTTCCTATGCAAAACGAGCTGCCGACTTTTATAATCTTCGCCTCGACTTTGTCGCCCGGTACCGCGCCCGAAATGAATACCACCTTGCCTTTGTATTCGGCAACGCCAAAGCCGAGATTGGTTAAATCTCGGATAGAGGTTGTAAAAAGCTCATTCTTCCTTATCGCATCAGCCATTTTAAATAAAGTCCTCTTTGAATTCGTTTCTGTATTCCTTGGGCGTCTTGCCAAATTGAGCCTTAAAGGTCTTTGTGAAATAAGAAGCGTCGGTGAATCCGCATTCCTCAGCAATCTCGGTAACGGTTTTGTCGGTGCAAACGAGTGCACTCGTGGCGTGCTTTAAGCGGTAGGCGCTGACGTACTGATGCAGAGTTATACCTTTTCTGCTTTTCAGCATACGGCTGATATAAAATGGGTGATACCCGAATATTGCACCAAGCTCGGTATTGGAAATCTCATCGCCTACGTTTTCTCTTATGTATCCGTCAAGATTTTCAATCATAGCCGCAGGAAGTGCGTTTTCATCGCAAAACTCTGCAACTCTTAGTAAAATTCTTTTCGCGATAGCCGATGCCTCGGCATAATAAACGCCCTCTCCCGATATGAAAAGATTGCAGATTTTTATAAAATTGTCACGCTCAGCCTCAAGGTCACCAAGCTCAATAACTCTGTCAAAAGGTGCGATTGCCGAACGCGTATGAATCTGCGATGCATCGAAATCAGCAGCGGAAACAGGCGCTTTTTGCTCCTCATCGCAATAATCGTCGGTAGGGTCAAATGCTATAACAGCCGCACGAAGATACTTGCTTTTAAGACTGTATCGAGTGCCGGCAGGGATAAAAAGAAGTCCCCCGGGTGCAAGCCTGCCGCGCGTGTCCTTGCCGCCTTCCGCACCGACGGTATATGAAAGCTCACCCGAAATCAGATAAAAAAGGCGGCAATCACAGCTTATGCAGGCATCGGTTCTGTTAATTTTTTCGTAAATCGCAGCTGAACGTATGAACGGATTTAGCCTTGCAAAGCGCATGTATGCCACCTGATTTCTCTAAAATATTACGCTTATATTTTAACTTATACATAGCATAAACTCAATATAAATGAAGATAAAACATAAAAAACATCTTAAAAAATACCGTTCACTATGCGCAAATGCAACACTTCAGTACTTTTAACAAAAAACTTTGCAAAAGGTATTGACAAACCCGGAATATTGTGATAGAATAACAAAGCACGAAAAAAGCGGCTCGTTGGTCAAGCGGTTAAGACATCAGCCTCTCACGCTGAAAACATGGGTTCGATTCCCGTACGAGTCACCAAACAAAACATATCCGAACTATTTCGTAACAGATAAGTGGTTCGGATTTGTTTTTTATATCAATATTGCTTCTAACTGCACATAAAAGCGCGAGGCGATGCTCATTTTGGCATCGCCTCGTTTTTCGCTTTATTCGCGTTTTTATTCTCTTGTTCTGCTTTCCACGCCTCGACCTCGCGTTTTACTTCTTATGTTTCAAAAAATGTGATAATCAATCATATGGTTTACTATATAAAAATGACTAAAAAACGCACAAAATGATATTTGGGGACGTTTTTTGTGTTTTTTTCTCAAAACAGTTGACATAATAACTTTTTTGCGGTATAATAAAATAACCAATAAAAAGGAGGATCATTATGTTAGTTCTTTTTAGATTTAAAAATTTTGGTCCATTTATGGAAGAAGTAACGCTAGATATGCGTGCAGTAAAGGCATATAAGGAGCATCAATATAATCTGATTTTGGAAAATGATGATAATAGCTTCTTAAAAGTTGTATCTATTTTTGGTGCCAACGCAAGTGGTAAAAGCAATTTTATTGATGCATACACAACGTTTCAAAAAATTGCTCGATACTCATTTCAGGAAAATAACAAAGATAAAAAAGAAACATTTCTTTCTAAGTGCTATAATCCATTCATGCTAGATGCTAACACATCGTCTGGTGATACAGAATTTGAGGCGGTATATCACGAGGACGGTTTTGAATATAGGTACGGTTTTACTTATAATAGGGAAAAAATCACATCAGAATGGCTGTATCGAACTAATTTAATTACAAACAGACAAAGTACCATTTTAGAAAGAAGTGACTATATTTCTTTGGGAAACTCTGTTAAACAAGCTTGTGAAAAATATATTGACAATATAGACAACAATGTTTTGGCTTTATCTTTCTTTAGCAGTTTAAAACTGAAAAATAAGGTTTTTGAAAATATGTTATATTGTATTTTCGAATTCCTGTCACTGCGTTTTAATTGTGGCGGAGAGTCTGATACTATTTTGGATTTTTTATTTGATGATGAATTTGAAAAAACAGACAAAGTCGTATTGCTTGAATTTTTAAATGCTATAGATATTGGTATTAAAGATATCGCTATTGAAAAAAACGAAGAGCGAAATAATATTTATACGTATCATTTCGACAAACAGGGTAATAGAGTACGCTTCCCCTTAGAAAAGGAATCGGCAGGAACGAGGAAAGCAATTGCAATTTTTGGGCTAGTTAAATTAGCTATAGAACATGGTAAAGGCTTGATTATTGATGAGTTGAATAATCAACTTCACCCTTTGTTGCAAAAATATATTGTTGATTTGCTTTACAACAGTGATACTAAGGCGCAGTTAATTTATACAACGCATGATACCACATTACTGGATAAACAGTATGTTCGTAGAGATCAGGTTTGGTTTACCGACAAAAACGAGTATGGCGAATCTACATTGTATTCATTGGCAGATTATAAAATTAGGAACGATAAATCGTTTACAAAGGATTATTTAAGTGGTGTGTTTGACGCAATTCCTAATTTGAAAAAATTCAGTCTCTGGGAGATCAACGATGGGAACTGACGATTTGTTTAAAAAGCGACGTGCCAAACTACAAGAAAGAAAAATAGAATCAAAAATTCCGAAACCCAATTCCTTTTTAATTGTATCTGAAGGAACAAAAACAGAACCCCTTTATTTTAATGGGTTGGCCAATTATATAAACGATTTATACGAATCAAACAGTATACAATCGGAACAGCCAACCATAGAAACTTGTGGAGAAGGAAAAAATACAATTAGTCTTGTTAATGCAGCATCCAAAATTGTTGCACGAGCTCCAATAATGTATGAACAAGTGTGGGTTGTTTTTGACAAAGACGATTTTGGTGGCTTTGACGATGCAATAGAATTGGCCCAAAGGAATGGTTTCAGTGTTGGATGGAGCAATCAATCCTTTGAGTATTGGATATATCTTCATTTCAATTATTCTGATTCAGCATTGCATCGTTCGCTTTGGTGCCAAAAATTAGATGAAATTTTTAAATCGCGTGATATAGCTGATGATGGATACGAAAAGAATTTGCGCAACATTTTTAATATTGTCATAGAACATGGCAGCATAAAATACGCTGTTAACAATGCAATAAGAATAGAAAAATCATATGATGGTAGCGTTCCACCATCCAAAAGAGATCCTTGTACAACTGTTTATAAGTTGATACAAGCATTAAAAGATTATATAAAACCATTATTGTAGCGTTCACACACTATAACAAAAAACATTTCTAATTACTCATAACAACTTACTCATAACAACGCGAGGCGATGCTCATTTTGGCATCGCCTCGTTTTTCGCTTTGTTAGTGTTTTTCTGCTCTTGTTCTGCTTTCCACGCCTCAAACTCTCGCATTGCTTCTTCGGTTTCAAAGAAAGCAATTATATCCGGTACAAGACATCTTGCGATTTCTTTAATCAAATCGTCGGGAATATCGCACTCACCGCTATTGTCGCGGAGCAAACCTTCAATGCGTTTTGCTATGTCAGAAAGCTGCTTTTGAAATTCCGGTTGAATTCCCGAGGACTTGTCCGTAAGTAAAGTTGCTATTCTGTCTTTTATGGCCTTTAAATTCATTTTCTTCCTCCAAATTTAGTGACATACTAATTGACATACACTTTTACCTTTCTAACGCTAGATTTTTGCTCTTGCTGACATACAACTCTACCACAAGTAGTTTTTAACGACATACACTTTTTTCGAAGAGGCAAAAGTGCGAAAATCCCTTACACTGTCGGCTCTGCCGGCAGATGTGATATGGGTGAGGTCGGTTTACCGACATACACCCTTTCTCCTGCTTTGAAATCGGTAGCATCAATTTGCCGATTTCACACCGATTTTTAGAGATTTTACAGTCTTGGTTTAGCTCACTTAGTGTTGCGTTCGCTGCTGAAAATTCAGTCATTTTTGCCCTAAAATTTGCGAGATATACTCCTCTTAAAACTGACGCAAAAACGCGGTTTTTCGTGGTAAAAACTCGCTACAAGCGTCGAGAAAATCTCCCGAGGCATACTTGTATCACCCTGCGTTTTAGCGCCCACACAAGCAAAATTTGGTTATAATTATTCTATCATAAAATTCGTGATTTGTAAAGAGTGGAGATGTACCTGTACGTGCACATCATATCCCAACTTTTACCCATCTGGGCGGTTTTTTAGAAAAATGAGTCTTCTTTGTCTAAGGCGGTATAAATTTTTGATCATTGAGAAAGAGAAAATCCCTCGCTCCGTGATGGAACGAGGGCGTAATTAATATTGTTTTATTTGTAGTTATAAATGATCTCCACGGCATTGTATTCGAGTTTTGGATATTTCAACGCAATGAGAAGATAGTGTACTAATATAAGCTCAAGAAAAGTCGATTTGTCTTACTGCTTCTTAAACACAGTTTTCATAATGTTGGAGAACTTCGGGGGCATACCGTAGAGCAGAACACCTACACGGTAGATCTTTGCGGAAAGAACTCCGATGCCGACGGTCGATCCAATGAGAATTGCAATAGAAATAGCAATCTCATACCACGCCACCGTACTCATACAAATTCTTGTAAACATCGCCATAGGTGAGGTGAACGGAATATAGGAGCATACAAGCATTGCGGTGTTATCAACAGAGCCGCTGCTCATTGAGAACATAACTACCATAAATGCGATAATAAAGAGGAACGTGATCGGCATAACAGATGTATTGATATCTTCGAGTTTGGATGCTGTCGAGCCAATTGCGCCAAACATAAACGCATAGATCAAGAAGCCAAGCACGAAGAACACGATCAGATAGATAAACAATTCAATCGGAATATCGAATATGGAAGCGATTAAAGGATTGGAAAGAGCTTCTTTGTTCACGTTGTAAAGTAGTATTGCCGTACCAAATACGAGGACAAGCTGAGAGAAGCCTGCAATACAAGAAGCAAGCACCTTGCCGAACATCATACTTGTGGGCTTTGCGCTCGTTACGAGAACTTCCATCGCACGAGAACTCTTTTCGGTTGCTACGTTGGTGGCAACCATCTGTCCGTAAAGAAGAATGACCATATACAGTGCGAAGATCATTATGTAGGTGTAGAAGAAGTTCTGCATCTGATCCTAGCTAGGAGTTTCGGTACTGCTTTCGATCTGAACAGACATAATATTACCTGCCTGCTCGGGCGTAAGTCCGTTCTGCACCATAGCGTTGATACGGTATACCTCTTGCAGAACAGTATCTGCAAGGGCGGTGTTGCTATCGTACATAGAAAGGTTATTTACATAGTACGTATAGGAGGATGCGCTGTTCATTACGAAAGCACATTCCGCATTGTCTGATATAACATCATTCTTCAACTCATCAATACTGCCGTCTGCAACCGTTACGTTATAATCGATAAAAGCATTTCCGAAGTATTCTTTTACGATGGCAGAGAGATTTTCATCCTCGGCATAAACAAGCATTGTAGGAAGATCGGTTGGAGTTACATCACCTTCATCATCTGATTCAAATGCTGCTATAATATTGGGAATGAACATTACTATGGCGATTGCGGCAACGAGAAATATCGTAATTCCAACGAATATCTTATTCTTAAGATATCCCTTTAATTCAAATTTTAATATTTTTCCAAGCTGCTTCATTTGTCTGCCACCTCACACCTGCTTGCCCGCATATTCCACGAAAATGTCGATTAGGTACGGCTCAAATACCTTCACCTCGTCGATGTCGTAGCTATCTATAAGTCGCTTCATCATCGCATTCTTTTCGTCGGGATTTTCAAGCTGAATGAGCAA
>JAZNDN010000066.1:0-7418 GCA_045588085.1 Eubacteriales bacterium | reverse complement strand
CAAGAGTTATGCTGGCTTTGCCTCCGATGCTCATTCTTGACGAAGCAACCTCTTCAATAGATACCCGCACCGAAATCAGAATAAGCCGCGCATTTGAGCAAATGATGAAAAACAGAACGAGCTTTATCGTGGCGCACAGACTCTCAACTATCAAAAACGCCGATACAATACTCGTTATGAAGGACGGAAATATTATCGAGCAAGGAAGCCACTCCGAGCTTTTGAAGCTTGGCGGATTCTACCGCGAGCTTTACGACAGCCAGTTTGCTCACTAAAATCATTTTACATAACAAAAATGTGCCAAGTCATTAAGAATTGGATAAAAACCAAAGAAAAATAGAGAAAAACAGTAAAAATCCAAGAAAAAGCAAATTCTTAATGACTCGGAACATGTGGGCAAAGGGATTTAGAGCAAAAATCGTCGGCTGACTAGCACGTGCCTGTTTATGCTGAGCGAGGAAACGGCTATAGAACGAAAAAACAAATAAAAGTTGAAGAAATTCGTAGAATTTCAACCTTAAAAATGCAAATATGCATAATTTTAGAGCGAAGATACCTGTTTTTAAGTATCTCCGCTCTTTTTCGTTCGGCTATGCCTAAATGACGCAGCCGATTATTTTATTTCATTACTCTCGCCCGTTTCACAGCGCAGACTACTGTCGTCGCAACGCTGAAAATTATGTAGGCAGATGCGAACCCTGCGAGGTCTATCCATATATCAGTCACAGAGGGACCTCGGCTTGAGAGTATTTGAACACTCTCGTCGGCAAACGCCACCAAAAGTCCGAATATGAACGAATATGCCGTGGTCTTCAGTGTTTTCGGCACTCCAAGAGCTGCGCAAAACGTCATTTTTTGCGAAAGAACGTCTGAACCAAATTCCGAAATTCTTTTCTTCTTGCTGCCGCAAAGAATTATAAAGCCAAGAATCGCACATTCAAGCCCTAAAAGTCCGAACTCCGCAAAATGCGCTATTTTTCTTATATTCTTTTTTACGAAATCACGGAAGGTTTCGTTATTCGGAGCAACCTGCTCTATTATTTCCTCAATCACTCCGCCAACAGCGTCGCTTTCCTGCTTTGAAACCTCGGGCGACATTGCCGAATGAACGAATATGAGCGCAACCGTAAGTATAATAAGAATCAGCAAAACAAAAATGGACATTCTTTTTATCAACACGCTCACCTCCGTTTACTGCCCGAACGGCTTTTTCTTTGGATTAATCGCCTCAAGAAGCATCTGCTCGGTTATTCCGTTAGAGGAAAGATACTCAACCGCATCGGAAGAACCGTTTTTACCCGCAAGAAGCATAAGTCTTAAGGATTTGTTTCTGTCAAAATCAGTCCCCATGCCGTCAACGTAGCATTTTGCATACAAGAACTGCCCCTTTGCAACGAGCTCCTCGACGTAATCGGGAGAGTGATGCGCCGCCTCTCTGAAATACTCAAATGCGCGCCTCGCATCTGCTTTTATAACCGAGAAGCGAAGCTCCTCATCGAGCTCAGCATCTCTTATATCGCCTGCCAGAAGAGGTGCGCTCGTATCACGCATCTCGGGCTTGTGGTACGGAACCATGGAAATAAAAACAATATCGGGATAAATGAGATATCCGAGCGTATACGCCATACCAAGATAAAGCTGAGCCTCTATACAGCCCATATCGGCAGAATCGGTCATATATCTGAGCGCGGTTTTATAGTCACGGCTGACACCCTGCCCGTCCATATACATTATGGCGAGATTATAGCACGCCTCTCCGCCCTCAAGCTCTCTTGCATAGGAGAAAAAGCTCTTTGCCTCTGAGAAGCTCTGCCCGACACCGACACCGTGGTAAAGGCACCAGCCGTAATTAAACGCGGCAATGTCCGAGCCCTCGCGTGCACCCTCGTGGCAAAGCTCGGCAAATCTCTCATATTCACCTTTAAGATATGCGGCATCTGCCATCGATTTATCGAAGAGCATGCTTTCTCCTTTCCTGTGCCGAGCCGGGTCGGAACAGCTGATTTTTATGATAGTCGGCACTCGCTTTTTGCTGCGCCTTATCCCGAGTGCTTTTAGGATTTATGAATTTAGTGTAAAATCTGTTCCGTCTTTTTTGTCGATAAGAACTACACCCTTCGCAAGAAGCTCGGCTCTTATAGCATCAGCCTTTGCATAATCCTTAGCGAGTTTTGCCTGACGGCGAGCCTCGATACTCTCTTTAATGTATGAAAGAAGCTCGGAATCAATATCCGCTCGGGGCTCGTTCTTTTCATTATCTGCCGACGAATCCGCACTCTTTATAAGGTCAAGACCGAGAACCGTGTCAAATTCTGCGATAAGCGAGAGCTTAGTTTTGTCATTCGTCTTAAGCTTAAGCACGTCGTACACTGCGGTTACGGCAAGCGAGGTGTTAAGGTCGTTATCAAGCGCCTTGCGGAAGCCCTCTCTTCCTATACGCTGAGCCTCGGTGTCTATTTCGTCCTGCGCATTTGCCTTCAGCTGTGAAATTCTTGCTACGAGCTTGTTGTAGGCAACCTTTGCATTCTCAAGATTTTCCCAGGAGAAAACAAGGTTCTTTCTGTAATGCGAGCCAAGGCAGAAAAGACGGTATACAAGAGGATTGTATCCCTTTTCCTCAAGCAAGGAAACGGTGAGAAATTCACCCTTGGATTTGCTCATCTTTCCACCCAGAGTGTTAAGGTGATGAACGTGGAACCAGCATTTGCACCATTCGTGCCCGAACGTCGATTCGCTCTGCGCTATTTCATTCGTATGATGAGGGAATGCGTTATCAATTCCGCCGCAATGTATATCAAGATACTCACCGAGATGCTTACGCGCAATGCAAGAGCACTCTATATGCCAGCCGGGATATCCGAGTCCGAAGGGTGACTGCCATTTAAGCTCCTGGTCGTCAAACTTGGATTTTGTGAACCACAGAACGAAATCTGCCTTGTTCTTCTTGTTACTGTCGGCTTCAACGGTATCGCGTACGCCAACGTCGAGGTCCTCCTCGGTAAAATCGTTAAATACGTAATACTTATCGAGCTTGGAGGTGTCGAAATATATATTTCCGCCCGCCTCGTAGGCATAACCCTTTGCCAAAAGCTCTTCAATCATAGTTATAAATTCGGGAACGCAAGCAGTTGCCGGCTCCACAACGTCGGGCATCTTAATATTGAGCTTTTTACAATCGGAGAAGAATGCATCGGTATAGAACTTTGCGATTTCCATAACCGTCTTTTTCTCACGGCGCGCGCCCTTGAGCATCTTGTCCTCGCCCTCGTCGGCATCACTGGTAAGATGTCCTACGTCGGTTATATTCATAACACGGGTTACGTCGTAGGAAAGATATCTCAAATATTTTTCAAGAACGTCCTCCATAATGTAGGAACGAAGATTTCCGATGTGAGCAAAATGATATACGGTAGGTCCGCAGGTATACATAGAGACCTTTCCCTCAAATCTTGGAATAAACTCCTCTTTCTCTCTCGACAGCGAATTATAAAGCAGCATTTACGGTTCCTCTCCGCCAGAGATATCGGTCAAACGCACCTCTGACAAACAATATTTTCGTATTTTACATTATACCAAATTTTATCCTCTTTGTCAAGGCAATTCACGTCTTAGTGTGTGAATTATTCGTAATATTTTAAAAAATATATCCAAACTATTGTAATTAGCGAAAGAATTTGGTAAAATATTTACGTATGATAATTTCGGGCTTTGCGCCATTTTTGCAAGCCCTGCTGACTGATACGGAAAGGACGGTATTTAAAGTGCTCAAAAACAATCGAAAAAACGTCAAATCCGACACCGAGGATAACGCAAAAAAGACTGAGAGCGGCATTCAGACGCAAAAGGATGAAATAAAAGGCTTTTCACGAGCCGTTCCTATTATACTTTGCGCTGTCGCGCTGTTCCTGACCCTTTGCTTCATAACCGGAGAGACCGGTGCATTCGGAAGCTTCATTTCCTCCGCTTTTAAGGGTCTTTTCTCTTATATGGCATACACTATTCCGGCATTTATCGTGCTGCATGCCATTTTCTTTTTCTCAGACCTCAGAGAGCACAGAATTATATCAAGGGTGATAATGTCGCTCGTGGCGCTCATAACGCTTTCCGAGATTGCTTATATAATCCCCAATTTTTCGAATGAGATGGTATTCGATGCCGCGCTGTTTTACAACAACGGCATAAGCGGAATCGGAGGCGGATTTATCGGAAGCGCTGTGGCATACGCCATAATCAAGCTCATCGGAAAGGTCGGTCTTATAATTCTGATTGCAGTTACGTTCTGTCTTTACCTCGTATTCTGCTTTGCCGGAAAAGGCGGTCAGATTTATGCTTTCATTATAAAGAAGCTTGCCGCCTGCGCTACTTTCTTCGCGAATATCGAAGCAAAACGCGCAGATAAAAAGAAACGTTCAATAGAAGCAAGCGAGGAAAAGCGAAAGATAGCCGACGAGAAGAAAAACGCCGACTTTATCGAGGATGATTTTTTCCATGCCACAAACGGAATAAGCCATTTGGAAATCCCCGAGCTTGGTATAATGGAAACCAAAACGGGTGCAAAGGCCGAAACGGCGTTCACCCTCCGCGAAAACGTTCCCGGCGGTGAGCCTAAAAAGACGGAAACCAAGCGCACCGTCAGCGATTACGGTCCCTACCGTGATGAAATAAAATTTGAAAGACAGGAAAAAGACGCCTCGGAGTACAGAAGTGACGATATAATCGTCGATTCCGAGACGGAAAGCAACTCTGCGCAAAACCCCTTCCCTTCCGCTGCGCACAGCGTTTCAAAGTCCGATTTTACGTCCGACAAGTCCTTCAAAATTGACGAAAGCGCCGAATCTGTATTTGCCGCAGGCGATTTCGACCCTTATAACCTCGCTATGAACGAAACGCTGGCTTCAAAAAAATCAAGCCGCGCCTCAGAATATGCAGAAAACAACGCCTCCTTTACCGAGGACATATCCGAGCTCACTCCCGAAAAGCTTGAGCAGATGCGCAGAATTGCGGAATTTGAGGCGAGAAAGCAGGAGGCTCTCCGTCGCAGAGCGGCTCTTGCACTTGAGGACGAGCCGGCTCAAAATTCTGTCGAGAAAGCAGTTGCGTCGGCTGACAGTGATGCGGAGTCCGAAAAAGCCGATGCTGTGACCGAAGAAATTACCGCTTCCGAAACAACCTTCGGCACCGATATACCTTCCTATACCGAGCCCGAGGAAATTGTAACCGAAAGCATAACTGAAAGCACAACCGAAAACTCATACGAGGTCCGCACCGAGCAGCCTCAGAGAAGAGCGTATTTCGGTGTTGCAGGCGTAGCCTCGGCTTATAACGAGGCGGCTAAGAATACTGCTGCCGTGCAAAAGCCTCAAACCTCATTCCGTTTTGTAGGAGAAACAGCAGAAGCACCGAAGGATAGCTCGTACACCGATATAGGCAGAAGCAGCTATTCTCCCTCAAGCGAATCGGTATTCATCCCTTCCGAGCCCGAGGTAAACGAGATACCCGTCTGCCATACCGAAACAGGCATATATACCGAAAGTGACAGCTCTTATGCAGCCTCCACCGCCCCTGCCTATACGGAGGAAATATCCGAGCCTGCCTATGAGCAAAGCGGCTCGACGCTCAACGGCACAGTGCTCCTCACGGAAGAGGAAACCGTTGTAGCCGATACGGATTATTCGGGTTCTGAAAGTGAGTGCAACGCACGGGAAAGCGAGTTCACGGAGCTTTCCGATACTCCCGATTCTGCCGACGGGGAAAGCGAAGCTTCTTATCTCACGGTCAACAGAACCATTCTCGAGCCAGAGCTCAGCGCTGAATCCGGACTTGATTTTTCAGACGAGGACGACGAGGACGTTGGTGAAGAGCCCGAGGAGCTTGTGGAAAAAACCGAAATTCCTCCCGAGGAGCAGAATGCAAAGCTTTACGAGTATCAGCAAATGTACGATATTTTCAAGCCTGCTGCCGAAGCCGCAGACGAGGAGAATGCGCCGGAGGACGAATACGCTGCCGACGAAGAAAACGACAGCAACGACATCTCGCTTACAGAAAACGAAGACGAGCCTGATTTTGAGGACTCCGAGGATTCCTGTGAGGAATTGATTCAGGAGGACGACCTCAGCGACGAGCCTCCGTTTGAAATTGAAAAGCCCAGGGAAGAAGTCAAAAAGGCACCGCCTCGCCCTGATTATTCCGCTTATAAATTCCCGCCTATCGACCTGCTTTCAAAGGGCGTGGAGGAGGATTTTGAAAGAATTAACGAGGAAATCCATCTCGGCGGTGAAAAGCTTATCAACACGCTTGAATCCTTTAACATAAGAGCAACCGTAAGAGGAATAGAAAGAGGTCCCACGGTAACCAGATATTCCATAGTTCCCGCAAAGGGAGTAAGAGTCAATCAAATAGAAAAGCTCTCCGACGATATTGCGCTGGCACTTGCCGCTGAGTCTATAAGAATCGAAGCTCCTATTCCGGGCAAGAGTGCCGTAGGCGTCGAGGTTCCGAATGCTACGCCCTCTGTCGTTTCCCTGCGTGACCTGATAGAGTCTGAGGAATTCAAGAGTGACAAGTCCTCTACCGCGGTATGTATCGGTAAGAGCGTTGAAGGTACGCACATATTCGGAGATATATCCAAAATGCCGCATTTGCTCATAGCAGGAGCAACGGGCATGGGTAAATCGGTATGTATCAACTCACTTATAACAAGCATTCTCTATAAAGCAAGACCCGATGAGGTCAAGTTCATTATGATTGACCCCAAAAAAGTTGAGTTTGCTCCTTATAACGGTATACCGCACCTTTTGGTTCCCGTCGTTACAGATCCCAAGCAAGCAGCGGGAGCTCTTGTATGGGCAGTTGACGAAATGAATAAGCGCTATGATATCATAGAGAAGCTGTACGTCAGAACCATAGATTCCTATAACGAAAAAGTTAAGGAAAATCCCGAGCTCGGCGAGCCTATGCCCAAAATCGTCATATTCATCGACGAGCTTAACGACCTGATGATTCAGGTAAGAGACCCTGTAGAAAATCTTATTATGCTTATTGCTCAAAAGGCAAGAGCCGCAGGTATTCACCTGGTTATCGGTACACAGCGTCCGTCGGTTAACGTTATCACGGGCGTTATCAAGGCTAATATTCCCTCACGTATCGCATGCAAGACCACAAGCCAGGTAGACAGCCGTACCATCCTTGATATGGCAGGTGCGGAAAAGCTTATCGGCCGAGGCGACATGCTCTATGCTCCTGTAGGCGCACCCAAGCCTATGCGTGTTCAGGGCTCCTTTGTCCACGAGGACGATGTTGCCAAGGTAACCGACTTTATCCGCCAGAAGGTGGGTGAAAGCGAATACGACGAATCTGTAATCGAACAGATCGAGCAGGAAGCAGCTAAATGCGGTGTCAAGAAGGGCTCCGCCATGTCA
>JAZNDN010000065.1:0-15211 GCA_045588085.1 Eubacteriales bacterium | reverse complement strand
CACCGGGCTGGTTGAAGGGGTTAACACCAAGCATATATCCGGATATAGCGCATGCAAGCTCGAAGAAATACACAAGATATCCGAAGGAATACGCTGATTTATCCTTAAGCTCTATAAGAATGTTCGGAACACCGCCGTCGTTATGAGCAATAAGCGTTGCCAGCATGGCTTTCTTGTTGACAAAATCGAGAGTTTTACCCGAAAGGAAGTTAAGACCGTCAACGTTAGCGTCATCATTCGGAATGATAAATTCAGCTCCGTTATCGGCAACGCTGATTACGGTTTCGAAGAGGTTTCTGCATCCGTCCTGTATGTATTGTCCGAGTGAATGGAGGTCGGTAGAAAATACTACGGAAGCCGGGAAAATTCCCTTCCCGTCTTTGCCTTCACTCTCGCCGTAAAGCTGCTTCCACCACTCGTTGAGCATAAGCATGTAAGGCTCGTATCCTACGAGAATTTCGGTGGTTTTTCCCTTGCGGTACAAAATGTTTCTGAGCACCGCGTACTTTATGGCACAGTTTTTATCGGCAGACTCGGAGAAAAATGCCTTCCTTGCATCAAGCGCTCCCGCCATAAGAGCATCAATGTCAATGCCTGCGCATGCGATAGGAAGAAGTCCTACTGCGGTAAGAACTGAAAATCTGCCGCCTACGTCATCGGGGACTACAAAGGTTTCGTATCCGGCTTCGTCAGAAAATTTCTTAAGCGTTCCCTTTGCCTTGTCGGTAGTAACGAAGATGCGCTCCCTGGCACCTGACTCGCCGTATTTATCAATGAGCATCTGCTTGAAGACGCGGAATGCTATGGCAGGTTCGGTTGTAGTGCCGGATTTTGAGATGACGTTAACCGAAAAATCCTTTCCCTCGCATATTGAAATAAGCTCTGTAAGCGCAGTTGATGATATATTGTTACCCGCGAAGTATATATCGGGCGTCCCATTATTTATATCGTTATAAATGGGGCTTTTTATAAACTCGATAGCCGCTCTTGCGCCAAGATAGGAGCCACCGATTCCGATAACTACGAGGACCTGGGAATTTTTGCAAATGCGTTTTGAAGCATTTTTGATTCTTGCAAATTCCTCTTTATCATAATCCTCGGGAAGTGTTACCCAGCCCAAAAAATCTGCACCTGCTCCGCTTTTGTTTTTGAGAACCTCAAAGGCAGCCTCAGCCTCGGGCAATACTGCGGAATATTCCTCTTCCGATATAAATTCCTTCACGAAATTGTCATTGATTTTTATTGACACCTTACGAAACCTCCGAAACGGTTGAAATATAAAAAGATTATACAACATTACGCAAAACTTTTCAAGAGGCTGATACTAAAATTATTGAAAAATTAAAATATTTTATGGAATAAAAACGCATGTTATCATTCTTAGGTAAAGCAAAGGAAAGCTGATTTTTTCGGAGCTGTTTTGGGCTACGATTTTCGTCTTTGCAACCGTTTTTCCGTTCAAAATATATTCTACGTATCCTACCTCATCACCGGTTGCTATCGGTGCTTTTACGGTTTGTGGACAATCGGTCTTGATTTCTAAAGATTTTTCCGCTCCCTTGGGCAGTATAAATGAAATTTCCTCTGTTGAAAGTGTAACGTCACTGCATACGCCGCCCAACACCTTCGCGGTTGCGATGTCTTCAAACGGGCGCTTGTAAAGCGTGTATGAGGAAAATCCGTAGTCAAGCATTTTCTTTGCCTCTGCATTTCTTATATCGCGGGTATCAGCACCCATTACTACGGCAATTAACTGCATTTCCCCACGCTTTGCGGTGGCACTCATGCAAAATCCTGCCTTATCGGTTGAGCCTGTTTTGAGACCGTTACAGCCGTCGTAATAGCGTACGAGACGGTTTGTGTTGGTAAGCACGAATGCACCGTCTCTTATTGTATCCTGCCATATGGAGCTGTATTTGAGAATTATATCGTGCTTTATGAGTTCTGCAGACATTTTTGCGATGTCTGCGGCTGATGTCAGATGATTGGCTACGGTGTCGTCAAGTCCCGTAGCGTTTTCGAAAACGGTAGATTTTAGCCCCAGCTCAGCAGCTTTTTTATTCATCTGTGCCACAAATGCCTCTTCGCTTCCCGCAACCAGCTCAGCCAAGGCAACGGCAGCATCGTTTGCGCTGGCTATTACAGTGCACTTGAATAAATCCTCAACGCTGATTTTTTCGTTTGCTTCAAGAAAAACCTGGCTGCCGCCCTTTGATGCGGCGTATTCACTTACCGAAACCGTATCGCTTGCCGAGAAGTGCCCGTTTTTTAGCGCTTCTGCTGCCAAAATAAGCGTCATAATCTTCGTTACCGAGGCGGGCGGCAGCGCTTCGTCGGCATTCTTGGAATAAAGGACCGTACCGGTTTCAGCCTCCATGAGAATTGCGGATTTCGCATTTACGTTTAAATCGGTTTGATTCAAGTATGAGTTTTCTGCTTCTGTTTTTGTTCCGTTTTCTGCAAAAGCGACTATGCAAAACGATAAAGCAAGGGCTGCGACGAGAATTAAGCTCAAAATTTTTTTCATAACATACCTCCGTATATCTTAATAGATTATATTTAAATAAAGTCGTTTTTAGTACGGTGAGGTGAAATGATATTTTAATATTTAATAAACTTTTTGCTTTTTTATTGTATTTATTAATAATTTATGCTATTATAGATAGGAATAAATATTTGATACGGTATATGATTAAAAGTCATGTATGAGGAGCAAATTTTGGATAATAAAAACTTAAAAGAAAAAAAGCCCAGGCGCTTTAAGCTTTTTGATTACACGAAAGACGGCAAGGGTATCAGCAAAAGCGCGGCACAGCTGCCTCCGGGACTTAAGCGGTTCTTCGTTACGTATAAGGAGAACTTCAATAAGCTGGTTTTAGTAAATATACTTATGGTTTTGGTTAATATTCCTGCTATATTTCTCATTATTAATATTGCCGGATATTTTAAGCAGGAATACTTCCTTCCTATGTCTGACCTGTTCCAGAATCTTGGCGGCCTTTTTGCTGCCGACGGCGAGATGACGCCTTTTAAAATGTCGCTTCTCGCACTTGAGGGAAGACAGTATCACATGCTGGCTGACACGGTGGTTAATTATATTTTTTACGGAATCGGTGCACTGTTCCTCTTTACGTTCGGAATTGTTAACGTCGGAACGGCTTACATACTCAGAAACATGGTTTCGGGAGAGCCGATTTTCGTTTGGCACGATTTTTGGTACGCTATAAAGCGTAATTACAAGCAAGCGATTCCCTTCGGAATCTTTGACGTTCTGATAAATGCGCTGCTTATATACAATATTTTCTCCTTGGTTTCGGGAACGGCGCAATTCTTTGCATCAATGCTGTTCTGGAGTAACGTGGTTATATTCATAATGTTCTTCTTTATGAGATATTACGTCTACGTTCAGATGGTAACGTTCAAGCTCTCGATATTCAAGATACTGAAAAATTCGCTCAGATTTGCTATTATAGGCTTCAAGAGAAATATTGTGGCTCTTTTAGGCATTATATTAGCGATAGTCATTGAGCTTATGCTTCTTCTCGGAACAGGCGGACTGTTAGTTCCCTTCGCTGTTGCAGCACCTCTGGCAATGCTTTTTGCAACCATGGCTTACATGAAGGTGTACGCTTCTTACTTCAAGATAAAGGCTCTTATGATAGATCCTTATTACGAGGAGCATCCCGAGGAGCTTAAGACGCATAGTGATTCCGATGAGCCTATAATGCGCGACGACGTCACTGAAAAAGAGCGAATCGAAGAAATAAAAAGACGGA
The DNA here is from genome assembly GCA_045588085.1 of Eubacteriales bacterium. Taxonomy (GTDB): domain Bacteria; phylum Bacillota; class Clostridia; order Oscillospirales; family CAG-272; genus UBA1740. The sequence continues at coordinate 11,435 of JAZNDN010000065.1, read as the reverse complement.
ATAATATTTTATAATCAGATTCAAAGGCGAGGTGCAAATTGCACCTCGCCATAACATTTTTATTGTTATCTGGCTTTTGTTAAATCGTCAAGAGTTCCGAATTCATAACCCATATCGCGCCATTCGTCGATAAGCTTACCTATAATTTCAGCATTCGTTTTTGAGGTTGGGTGAAGAAGTATAACCGCACCGTTGTGTGTATTTTCTATAATTTTTTTATAAGCTTTTTCGGGTGGCATTTGCTTTTCGTTATCCCAGTCCTCATAAGCAAAACTCCAGAATACAGTTTTGTACCCAAGCTCGTTTACGAGCTTCAGAGTGTCCATACTGTATTTACCCTCGGGAAATCTGAAATAAGGCGCAAGTTTTAGTGATGTTTTTTGCTCGTAAATTTTTTCAAGGTCTCTGATGCATTTTTCGGCGTCTTCGCGAGTGAGTTTGGTAAGGTCTTTGTGATTTGACGTGTGGTTGCATACCAAATGTCCGTCTTCTGACATTCGTTTGACAAGGTCGGTGTTTTTGAGAATCAGATGATTTAATACGAAAAATGCGGCTTTTACGTTCTTTTCTTTAAGAGTGTCAAGAATAATCTCGGTATTACCGTTTTCATAACCCGAATCAAAGGTAAGATAAAGAATTTTAGGGGTTGAGGTGTCGGTAACGCGATTGTCTATAAAGTAACCGCCGTATTTTTGCACGGATTTTTGTGCTTGGCTGAATTCCGGACGCAAGCTTCCGTTACGCTTTACATACCAGCCTATACCTTCTTCTGCGCTAATCGGTACGGTTAGTGTGAATAATAGCATTACAACCGTCAGTATGAGTGATAAAATTTTGATTTTCATGTTTTTTTGCTCCTGTTCCGTTTATAGTTTGACAAACGGCAAGAATTTCAAAACATGAAAATAATACTTATGTATGAAAAATCCACCGGAACAGGTCCGGTGGATAAAATTATTTGACAAATTCGTTATAAATTGCACGGAGCGCTGTCATATAATCGTTGGCATCAACGCCGACGATAATATTAAGCTCGCTGGAGCCTTGGTCTATCATTCTTATGTTAACTCCCGCATTTGCAAGTGCTGTGAATACTCTTGCAGCAGTTCCCTTCGCCTTTACCATGCCTCTTCCTACTACCGCGATAAGAGCGAGGTTTTCCTCTACAAAGATATTCTCTGGGTCTACCGCCTTGCAGATACCGGACATTATATCGGCTCTCTTGGGATGCAAATCCTTTGTGGAAACGATAACGCTCATCGTATCAATTCCTGAGGGAAAATGCTCGAAGGAGAGTCCGTTTTCTTCGATAACCTGAAGAACGCGTCTTCCGAAGCCGAGCTCAGCGTTCATCATATCCTTTTCGATTGTTATGGTTGAATAGCCGGTTCTGCCCGCAACACCGGTAATGATTTCGTCGCCTATTTCGTCGGTATCGTTAACGATGAACGTACCGCGGTCCTCGGGACGATTGGTGTTTTTAATATTGATTGGAATTTTGGAATATCTTACAGGGAAAATCGCGTCCTCGTGAAGAACGGTTGCGCCCATATAAGAAAGCTCGCGAAGCTCCTTATAGGTTATTGTATTTATAACCTTGGGGTTTTCGATGATTCTGGGATCTGCCATAAGGAAACCGGATACGTCGGTCCAGTTTTCATAAACAGTTGCGCTTACAGCTCTTGCAACGATAGAACCGGTGATATCGGAGCCGCCGCGCGAGAAGGTTTTTATGGTTCCGTTAGGCATAGAGCCGTAGAAACCGGGTATAACGGCGTATTCGTATTTCGAAAGACGCTCACGGGATATATCGTTTGTCTTTTCAGCGTCAAAGCTACCGTCTTCTTTAAAGAAGATAAGCTTCTTAGCATCTATAAAGTCAAATTCGAGGTATTTCGCAAGAACCATTGCATTGAGGTATTCACCTCTGGAAGCGATATAATCTCTTCCGGAATTGTGCTTGAGAGACATCTTGATTTTCTCAAATGCTTCACTCAGATCAAGCTCAATGCCGAGGTCGTTGATTATATCGTCATATCTCTTTTTGATTTCTCCGAGGACGTCCGATATATCTTCCTCGTTTACAGCGAGCTCATAACATTTGTAAAGAAGGTCGGTTACCTTGGTATCGGTGCTGTTTCTCTTTCCGGGTGCAGAGGCAACGACGTATCTTCTCTCGGGTTCGCTCTTAATAATAGCGGCAACTTTTTTAAACTGCTCGGCATCTGCGAGAGAGCTTCCGCCGAATTTGAGTACCTTAAGGCTCATTTTTTGTAATCTCCTGAATATTTAGATCATAGTGAAAAATATATTAATATTATATGTATTTAGACTCAGTTTGTCAATAGGAAGCAGAAATTTTCAACTTATCCAACAAACTTTTACGCGCTTTCTGTCAAATAAAATTGCAATTTGCCGAGTAAAACACCGCTACGGGTGCCATGCTTGGAATGGGATATTCACCTGCGGTGAAGATTAATCGCCGCGCCGCTTGTAAGCGAGCTAACAGACGGCTTTGGCTCAAAATCGAACCCTATCCGCACGCTACGCGCACGGAGATAGGCTCAAGTCCTCATTACTACCAAACAAAAACAAAAAGGCACCCGCTACGGGTGCCTTTTTGTTTTTGGCGGAGAGAATGGGATTCGAACCCATGAAACCGGTTAGGGTTTACACGATTTCCAGTCGTGCGCCTTAGACCAACTCGGCCATCTCTCCACAGACCTCTATATTATAGCAAATGAAAACATAAATGTCAATAGTATTTTTTTAAAAAAATTATCACAAAATACTAACGTACAAGTCAAAATATCCGAAAATAAACAAAACGGTCAAAACGAATGCTTTTGTGAGGTTAAATATGAAAGAGAAAAAAGATAAAAGAGGTTATGACAAAAACAAGCTCTCTGATCCTCAGCGTAATGAGTATAAGAGCGGTATTATAACAGACCCCGACGGCTCATGGACCGGAACTCCGGAGAATATACACGAGGTTCCTGTTCAGGACGTCGACGATTTATAATAGAAATATCCGATAAATAACAATTTTGACAAAAAGCGAATGTTAATTTGCGGCAGAAAAGCCCGTCCTATAATCTTTTTTTGGACGAGCTTTTTGTTAATCGACGTCTTCTGTGACTGTTTCGGGCGAGTTTTCAAGCATTTCAGGATGGAGCATATATCTCTTAAGACGCTTAAATGCAGAGGCGTAATAGTATCCGTCACAGATTCGCTCGTCGGTTACTACACGGAAGGTGACGAAGTGATGACGCTCTCTTGTTCCATCGCGCTTGATTGCATCGGCTGTGAATATGCTTCCGTAAGAAAGGAAGAGCGGCAGAGTTCCGAAATTATAGAGATGGTGATATATAGCAGGGATACCGAGCGAGCCCATTGACGTTATAATCATAGAACCGTGGAACGGACTTACCTGCTGAAGCTTTGCGGGAAGCCAGCCGTGATAGTCGAGGAATCTGAGCAATGCCATAGCACCTCTGAAAACGAATCGCGGCAGCTTGGTTAAAAAGCCTGCGGTATTATCAAAGCCGGTGTCCTCTGATATCGCCTTTTTGACCTCTGCTCTGAACTTTTTATATACGTTGTAAATATTATCTCTTGGGTCGAAGTTGACTTTAATGCAGGTGTCGGGAGACTCAAGTGACATTTCTTTTTTTATAGTCATAACACAGCTTATGTTGTTTGCTGCGAAAATTCTGTGCCCTGCAACAAATCTGTTAAGCGCAGGACGCTCCGAGATGATTCTCACGTATGCTGCAAGGATTACGTGCAGAATTGTCATATCAGTATAGCCTTGACTATGCTTCTCATCGAGGAATTTTTCGACGTTAGTTATATCAATCGTATCCTCAAACATATTCATCGAATCGTTCCTGGTTTGCATAATGAAAGGAACGACGGTTGTCATAGCAGGTAGGTTTCTGAGACGTCTGCCGTCTTTGCGGTCGCCAAAGCGTTTTTTTCTTGGTATGTATGCCGGGGTATCGTATTCTGTTATCGGTTCGTTTCTTATATCGTCCATAATAACACCTCGTCTAAACTTATACGCTATTTTACCATATATCAATAAAATAGTCAAGAAAAATATTTTAGCGTCATATTTTGCTGGAGAATGATATATCAAGGGCTGCTCATTTGCGAGCAGCCCTATTGTTATTAATCCTTTTTAGCCTCGGCTATTATTTTATCTGCAATGTTTGCGGGAACCTCTTCGTATCTTACGAATTCGAAGTCGAACTTACCTCTTCCCTGCGTCATTGCTCTGAGGTTGATTACGTAATCTGCCATTTCAGCGGTTGGCGCCTCTGCAATAACGACCTGAGTGCCGAGTCCGTCATCCATAGGCTCGATACCCATTACTCTGCCGCGACGCTTGGGAAGGTCACCCATAACGTCACCGACGTAGTTTTCCGGAATGTACACTTTAAGAGTTCCTACCGGCTCAAGAAGCACGGGATTAGCCTTGGGAAGCCCTTCGCGGTATGCGATACCTGCGGCAAGCTTGAAGGAAATTTCGTTAGAGTCAACGTCGTGATAGGAGCCGTCGTATAGATTGGCCGCAAGATTTACTACGGGATATCCTGCAAGAACACCCTTTTGCATGCAATCGCGAATTCCTTGCTCTACTGCCGGGAAGAAATTCTTGGGAACCGCTCCGCCGAATACCGATTCGGTAAAGGTAAGCCCTTCTGCTTCACCGGGAGAGAACGTGATTTTAACATGACCGTACTGACCTGAGCCGCCGGACTGCTTTTTGTGCTTTCCTTCTACGTCAATCTTACCCTTGATAGTTTCTCTGTAAGCAATCTTTGGCTTTGAGAGCGTTACGTTAGCACCGAATCTGTTTTTTAGCTTGGAAACTATAATATCAAGATGAATATCACCAAGTCCCGAAACAACGAGCTGCTTCGTTTCGGAATTGTTCACGTATTCAACTGTCATATCCTCTTCGAGAATACGGGAAATACCGCCGGATATTCTATCTTCATCACCCTTGGAAACGGGAGATATAGCCATGCTCATATACGGCTTCGGGAAATCTATGGGAATGTATTTTACGTTTGAGGAAAGTGTAGTAAGAGTATCGTTTGTGTTAGTGTTTGAAAGTTTTGCCGTAACACCGATATCTCCGCATGCAAATTCATCGACGTCTATTTGCTTTTTGCCGCGCATCATGAATATTTTATTCATCTTTTCCGATGCACCGGTGGTGGTGTTTCGCAGAACCATATCCTTTTTAAGAGTACCGGTCATAACCTTGAAGAAGGACATCTTACCGACAAACGGATCTGCAACAGTCTTGAAGACAAATACCGACGTATCGCTACCGTCAATCTCAATAGAAATATCGGAAACGTTTCCTGCTTCATCAACGACCTTTTCACTTCCGCGAGCCGTGGGGCGCGGGAATGAATGGGCAATGGTGTCAAGAAGCGTTTTGATACCCCAGTTTTTAATTGCGGCGCCGCAGAATACAGGAACTATCTCACCCTTTATGATACCCTCGTGAATTGCCTCAAGCGATTCCTCGCGGGATATAGGCTCCTCTGCGAAGAATTTATCCATAAGCTCGTCGCTGGTTTGTGCAATTGCTTCCAGAAGCATATTGTGATACTCATTGCAGACGTCTGCAAACTTTTCGGGAATGGACGAGGAGGAATACTCACCGGTTGATTTTTCAAAGGTATATACCTTCATATCAATAAGGTTAGCAAATCCGATAACGGTATCACCGTCAATAATGGGAATCTGAATGGGACATACCGTTACGCCGTATTTTTCTCTTATCTGAGCGAATACTTTATAGAATCTCGCTTCTCCGTCGTCAAATCTGTTTATAAAGAACGCCTTGGGGATTCCCGCCTTTGTAGCCATATTCCAGCCGGTTTCGGTACCGACCTCAATACCTGCTTTGCCGTCGACAACGATTATAGCTGCATCGGAGGCTCTTACACACTGAAGCGCCTCAGCTTCAAAATCGAAAAATCCGGGAGTATCAAGAATATTAATTTTGGTACCGTTCCAAAGCATCGGAGCCATTGCAGCGGATATAGAATATCCTCTTTTTATCTCCTCGGGATCGTAATCGCAAACGGTATTACCGTCAGCCGTATTTCCTAGACGGTCGGTAAGTCTTGATATATAGAGCATAGACTCTACAAGAGAGGTTTTTCCTCCACCGCTGTGTCCGAGAAGGACTACGTTACGGATGCTTTTTGTTGAAACGTTTTCCATAGTTTAGATCTCCTTTTACTTGTGTCTGTGCGTTCTGCATAAAAATGCAGTTACATACTTTAATTATACCTTTTTCATTTTACTATTTCAATAAAATTATTTAAATAAATTGACTATCCAACGTAGAAATTAAAGCAATAATATTGTCTATAATGCACAAAATGCAAGCGGACAGCAGCTTAAAATATCAAAAACTGCTGTCCGCTTATCGCATAATATGTGAATTTTTAGTTTTCTTTTCTCATCTTCATACAGGCAAGCGCCTGATAGATATTTGCCACACCTATTAACTCAACACCGTCGGGAGCTTTTACGGATTTGAGATTTTTCTGCGGTAAAACTATTTTGGTAAAGCCAAGACGTATCGCCTCTTTTACGCGATATTCTATGTGAGTGACGGCTCTTACCTCGCCGGAAAGCCCTATTTCTCCGAATGCTATAAGCTCATCGGGAATAACTCTGTCGGTGATACCGCTTATGAGTGCCATAGCGATTGAGAGGTCGGCTGACGGTTCGTCAAGTCTTATGCCTCCTGCGACGTTAAGATACACGTCATTCTCATAGAATTTAAGCCCCATTCTTTTTTCAAGAACGGCAATAAGCAGGCACATTCTGTTGTAATCAAAGCCGTCTGCAGTCCTTTTTCCGCTTGGATATACCGTTTTTGCCACCAAAGCCTGTATTTCGGATATTATGGGGCGGGTTCCCTGCATTACGCAGCCGGCGCAGGAGCCGCTAGTGTTCTTAGGACGCTCGGCAATTATAACCTCGCTGGGATTGGGGATTTCAACAAGCCCTCTGTCACTCATAGCAAAAACACCGATTTCATTGGTTGAGCCGAAACGGTTTTTGATTGCTCTTATAATTCTGTATGAATTGGTCCTTTCACCCTCGAAATACAGAACGGCATCCACCATATGCTCAAGTATTTTCGGACCGGATATACCGCCTTCCTTATTTACGTGACCAACTATGAATATCGCTGCGCCGGTGTTTTTCGCATAATTTATCAGCGTCATAGCGCATTCCCTCACCTGCGTTATACTGCCGGCTGCCGAGCTTACGCTATCAGAGATTAGCGTCTGTATTGAGTCGATTATCATAACCTGCGGCTTAACTGATTCGCACTGAGACAAAACCGATTCAACGTCTGTCTCGGTCATAAGATAAATGTTATCTCCCTTGATACCAAGGCGCTCGGCACGCATTTTGAGCTGTGCACCGGACTCCTCGCCAGACACGTAAAGGACGCGGCGAGAGCGCGAAAGCTCCTCACATATCTGCATAAGAAGAGTAGATTTTCCTATACCGGGCTCACCGGATAAAAGCACGACAGAGCTGTCAACAAGCCCTCCGCCCAGCACTCTGTCAAGCTCGTTCATTCCTGTTGCGGCTCGTATGTATTCCGGCATTTTCAGCTCCGAAAGCTTTTCTGCTTTATGATTTGTCCCGATATTTATGTTTTTTCTCGAATTTGTTTTCTGTTCTCTTATTTCTTCCTCATTCATAGTATTCCATGAACGGCACTCAGGACATCTTCCCAGCCACTTCGGGCTTGTAGCACCGCATTCGGTACAAACGAAAATTACTTTGCTTCCTTTCATTTCGCTTCCTCACTGCTGACTTTCTTTATATGAAATTATACCACAAACAATAGCAAAACACAACTCTTTTTGATATTCTTTTTCAGAAAGTCTTTTGCATTCCTCCGCATTTGAAATAAATCCGCACTCGATGAGTATGCTGACGTTTTCTGCATTTTCGAGAAGATACATATCCTTACCCGGTTTGATTTTTCGGTTATTATCAGGTTGCAGGCGTTGCTTTACCGAATTCTGTATTGAATCGGCAAGGGTAAGACTTTTTGTGTCATTCTGTGAGTAATATATTTGCAGACCGTCGTATTTCGAATCACCAAATGAATTCATATGTATACTTATAAAGGTAGCTCCCGGGTACGCGTTGGATATAGCAAGCCTGTTTTTCAAATCGTTAATCTTTCGCTGGCCTTTTACGTTCTGCTCCTCGGTATATAAAAGCTTATCTTCGCTACGCGTGTATACGACCGTATATCCCGATTTCTCCAGATATTCTCCGAGCTTTTGAGAAATTTGCATATTTAAATCCTTCTCGTAAACTCCGCTTTTTCCGATTGCACCGCAATCCTCACCGCCGTGACCTGCATCGATTATAAACAGGTTTTCGGTATTGAACGAAACCGCTTCGATAAAAAGCTTTTCGGAGCTTTTTGAAAATGCAACCGAAAACGCCAGAATCAGCGGAAGAAAAACGCCGCAAATCAAATTTAAAACATAGGTTTTTACGTATGACGATTTTTTTATAAGCATAAAGCACCCTCCGACACTTAAATGTATGGAGAGTGCTTTAAAAATATTAATTTAATGTTTTGGATTTTTTGCCGACGGAAATATTTTCTTTTCATTTACACCCATAAAGTATGCGAGGAACGTAACGCCAACTGCAATTATCGGTAAAGCAAAGAATGCAATGGACTGCGAAAGGTAGTAAATATTAACGTCGCTCACAAACGGAGAAGAAACGAGCTGGGCAATTCCGAGATACATGCAGCATATAACTCTGAATATAGCGTTTATGACACCGAAGATATCGAAGAAAGCATTACCGGCGCCCTTGATGAACAGGAATATAAACAGAGTGGCAAGTCCCCAAATAACGAAATTTATAACATTGGCGAAAAATCCTAAAAGAAAACCTTTTGAGAGCTTCTTTTCCGCTCTGCCGGCGTCTATTCTGATTTTATCCTTAGCGCCCACTTCCCATGCGGCAAGATATATAAGAGTGTAATAAAACCAGATTGAAACGAGCGAAATTATTACCTTAATCAGCAAAGCTATGCCCTCGGAGCCATCCGGCTGAATCGCACCTGCAATAGTATAAAGGAAGAATGAAAAAATTCCTACACCGACCTGGTTGATAAAAAGCTTAAGTATTATATTGGAATTATCTCTAAGAAACCGCATACAGTCCTCTTCTCTGATTCGAGTTTTTAATATATTTTATCATAAGAAAATAAAAAAACAAGATAAAATTCAAATTGTTTACATTTTATCCACTAAATCCTCAAAATATTTTGTATAATAGAATAAAAAGCAGAAGAAGGGAGCGAAAAAATGGCAGTTTTAACCTTAAAAAGCAGTGAGTATCAGAAATTCCCTCCGATTTTGAAGGAATATGCCACTCATACTACGGTTATTAAGGGTAACACCGAGAAAACCGTTTGTGAATACTTATTGGACCTGCGCACCTTTTTCAGATATATGAAAAACAAGTCTTCCGCTGCCGATATGTCGCGCTCTGAGTTTGAGGATATATCAATTCTTGACGTTGATATTGCTTTTATAAGGAATATAAGGCATGACGATATACTTGATTTTCTGGTATTTGCCTTTTCGCGTGACAATTCTCCTTCCACCCGAATGCGAAAGCTTAGTGCGCTTCGTTCCTTCTTTAAATATGCTGTCGTTAAAAAGGGCTACATAGAGGTAGACCCCACTGCGAACATAGATGCTCCCAAAAAGCCAAAAACGCTTCCCAAATATATGACATACGAGGAATGTGTTTCACTTCTGAACACGGTTCGCGCGGATACAGAATCGGTTACCAACGTCAGAGATTTTGCGATAATAACCCTGTTTTTAAATACGGGAATGCGACTTTCCGAGCTTGTCGGATTGAATTTGCAGAGCGTTGCATCCGATCTCTCTTTGGTGAAGGTTAAGGGTAAAGGTAACAAGGAGCGTATAATTTATCTTAACGATATGGCAAGGCAGGCATTGGCCGAGCATTTGCAGGTAAGGCTTGACCCAAGATACGTAAGAACCTCTGACAACGCTTTGTTTTTAAGCTCAAGAGAGCAAAGAATATCAGCTAAAACGGTTCAATGGATGGTAAATAAATATTTCAATATGGCAGGTCTTGGTTACAAGGGGCTATCCGTGCATAAGCTCAGGCACACGGCAGCCACGCTTATGTATCAGACGGGAAAGGTGGATATCCGAGTTTTAAAAGAGGTGCTCGGACACGAGCAGCTCAATACCACACAGATATACACTCACGTGGTAAACAGGAACATTGAGGCTGCCGTTGAAAACAATCCTCTCTCTGACCTTAAGATTAAGAAACCTAAATTGCCGACGGAGTAAAAAATGAACGCTGAATATAAAATAGGTGAAAAAATAAAGAACAGAAGAATTGCCAAGGGGATAACTCAAAGCGAGCTTACAGACGGAAAAATTACTCGCAGCATGCTGAGCCTTATAGAAAGCGGCAAGGCGTTTCCATCTGTCGAAACCGCCGAATATCTTTGCCAACGCCTTGATTTGCCTCTTTCATACCTTTTCTCAACCGAAAGTGACCTGTTTTACTTTGAAAAGAAAGAAAAAATAGGATATATAAAAGAGCTGTTGTTGAGAAAAAATTACATGCACTGCATAAGCGTTTTAGAATCGCTTTCCTCATTCGATGACGAAACGAATTATATTCTGGCAACAGCAAACTTTGAGCTAGGAAAGGAATACGTTCGCAGCGGTTCTCTGCTCAGCGCTCTGAAGCCGCTTAAGACAGCTCTTGATTTGACCGAAAAAACCATTTACAATACCGAGCGAATTTCGATTTGCGCTCCGATTTACATTGCGATTGCAAATAACATAGACTCTCCTCTTCTCGAATTTGATTCGGAGCTTTACGATGCCGCTCATGCTTCGGCGCTTGATTATGAGTTTTATAAATATCTGACGCTTGATTTCGATTTCGATTACAAGGACGAGATACTTAAGCTTCATATGGAAGCCAAAGCGTTGCTGAAAAAATACAGTTATACCGAGGCAATCGCAAAGCTTAGCTTAATAGAATCCCACAAAAGCTCCGATTCTTACAATGCATTCGTATTTTTCGGTGTTTATACCGACCTTGAAAATGCGTATAAACAAATTAGCGATTTCGAGAATGCTTACAGGTATTCCTCGAAAAGACTTTCTCTGCTCTCCGCGTTTAAAACCTGATAATTCCACCGCTTCGGATTTTCCGAGGCGGTTCTTTTTTATGAGTATAGATGTTAAATATGATACCTTTATAAGTAAAATATCAAATATTGCAAAATAATTAAGTCGGAGGCCAAGCGGTCTTAGGAAGACAAATGTATG
>JAZNDN010000064.1:0-6247 GCA_045588085.1 Eubacteriales bacterium | reverse complement strand
AGGACAGGTTGACCTTTTGCGTGGCATAACTTTATCTGCTCAACGATAGCGTTAAGCTTCTCGGCGCGGGTTCTGTATACCGAGTCGTTGTAGTCGCGTCTTATCATGGGTCTGTTGGTCGGAACCTCAACCACGTCAAGCGAGTATATCTCACGGAATTCGTTATCCTCGGTGAGCGCAGTACCGGTCATTCCGGAGAGCTTTCCGTACATGCGGAAATAATTTTGGAAGGTTACCGAGGCTACCGTCTGGTTTTCTCTTTGAACGTCTACGTTTTCCTTTGCCTCAATTGCCTGGTGCAGTCCGTCGTTGTAGCGTCTTCCGGGCATAAGTCGACCCGTGAAGGTATCAACGATAACGACGTTTCCGTCCTTTACTACGTAATCAACGTCGCGCTTCATAACACCGTGAGCGCGTATTGCTATCGAAATATGATGCTTTATTTCGGCATTTTGAGCAGACGAGAGGTTTTCTATCTTAAAGAATTTTTCCGCCTTGTCAACGCCTCTTTTCGTGAGAATTGCATTCCTGCCCTTTTCGTCAACGAAATAATCGAAGCTGAACAGAGAATTCATGCGGTCAACGCCCTGAGCCGAGATGTAAAATCTTTTCTCGGATTTATCTGCGGGCACAAAGTCGCGCTCGGAAAGCCCCATAGCCTTTTTGGCAAGCTCAACTCCTTTATCGCTTATAAAATAAGCGTCTTTGCCAAATTCGGTATGCTCAAATTCGAACTCGTCAAGCTCGAAGAAATTAACGAGCTTCTTCACACCGTTGTTTGTGAGGGTCGAGCGGTTTTTATCCTCAGGGTTTACGTTAAAGCTGCTGTTCAGTATCGCCTCAGCACGCTCAACGCCGCTCTTTGCGAATATATAAGAAGGAGCGTCGGTATTTTCTGCAGCGAGAAAATCGGTTTCGGTGAATATTCCCGTTTTGATGAGTCTTTCCTTGCCGGACTCGGTAAGGGTTGCCGTCAGATATCCGTCTTCATATGCGTAGTCGGTATCGGTGATGCCAAATTTTTTCTTCAAATCCGAAATTGCGGATTCGAAAAACGCACCGCCGCCCGTTGTATCGCTGATATCAAAAAATTCCTTGTCTACGTCGTAATCGCGCTTGGGGTCAAATTCCTTCAAGGTACGCTTAGCCATTGTTCTGACAAGCGAATTCGCGTGATTGTAAAGCTCGGTGGATTTTGAGCCCATTCCCGATATGATAAGCGGTGTTCTTGCCTCGTCTATCAGTATGGAGTCAACCTCGTCCACGATTGCAAATGCGTGACCTCTTTGAACAGTATTTTCCTTTCTTACCGCCATATTGTCGCGCAGGTAGTCGAATCCGAGCTCGTTGTTGGTTCCGTAGGTTATATCTGCGCTGTACGCGATTTTTTTGTCCTCTCTTTTTTGACCGTGAACGATAAGACCCGTGGTAAGACCGAGAAATCCGAAGACCTTACCCATTTCATCACTGTCACGTTCCGCAAGGTAATCGTTAACAGTGACTATGTGCACGCCCTTTCCCGTGAGCGCGTTAAGATATGCGGGCATGGTTGCAACGAGGGTTTTTCCTTCACCCGTTCTCATCTCGGCAATTCTGCCCTGATGAAGCAAAATTCCTCCCATAAGCTGAACTCTGAAGGGACGCTTTCCGAGAACTCTGGCGTCGGCTTCTCTGACGAGTGCGAAGGCATCGGGGAGTATATCGTCAAGCGTTTTGCCATCGGCAAGCATAGACTTAAACTGCTCGGTGCAGGCTTTCATTGCCTCGTCGCTCATTGCCTCGTATTTTGAAGACAAGGCCTCGATTTTATCGACGGTTGGTATTATTTTATTTATTTGCTTCTCACTGTAAGATTTGAAAAGGCCGCTGAAGATGCCCATTGCATATCCTCCGTTTCGGAATCAGAAACTACCCGACGTTTGTACGGGTGAAAATAATCATACGAAACAATTATAACACGTTTTCCAAAAAAAATAAAGAAAAAAATGTAAATATTTATTTTATTTGTTGGATTTGCGCGTGAGACGGAAAAAATCGACCCCAAAACAGAGAAATCGGTTGAAAAAGCGACTTTTATATGTTAAAATTATCTGTATTCACGTATAGACCTCTCGAATGCGCTCCGAAGCTCTTTCTTTTATCTTTGGTTCGAGCTTTCAATTCGTGCTTTTGGCAGTCTGTGAGTGAATAAGATTTTACCGAATGGGGAAAATGACTGTGAAAATAAATATTGTGCTTTATTCGCCCGAAATACCGCAGAACACCGGAAATATATCCAGAACCTGTGCAGTAACAGGCGCCGCGCTTCATATAATCAAGCCTATCGGATTTGAAATTTCCGACAGGACCTTAAAAAGAGCGGGGCTTGACTACTGGGATAAGCTCGAAATATATTATTATGAGTGCTATGAGGATTTCGTGGAGAAGAACGGTGGTAAGCAGACCTATTATTTTTCCTCAAAGGGCGGCAGGTGCTATACCGATGTCGAGTACGGTGATGAGGTGTATCTCGTCTTCGGAAAAGAGACCGCAGGCCTTCCGGAAGAGCTTCTTCGGGAAAAAGCGGAGAGCGTCCTGAGAATTCCAATGCTTGACAACAGAAGGTGCTTAAACCTTTCAAACAGCGTGGCTATTGCTGTGTACGAGGCATTAAGACAGGACGGCTTTTCGGGATTACTTAAGGAAAAATAACGGTCCGTTCCTTACTGCTGTGCTGTGGGAGGAAATATGACAGGACTCAGAGGAATGATAACACCTGTTATTCTCGGCGGAGATCTTGGCGCGTATTCGGTTGCCAGAGCCTTCGCAGAGGGAGCGGGTGTTATTTCTTACGTTTTCGCAAGAGACAGACTTGCTCTTTGCGATAATTCGGCATTTATAAAGCTGATAGTTATAAAGCAGCTTGATGACCCGAACGTCGCGGCAGAGGCGCTTGTTGAATTTGCAAGGCTTCATGCCGGAGAGGAGCTTATACTGGTTCCGGCGTCGGATTGGTATATGGATATGCTTCAGTATTCCCGCGACGTGTTGGGTGAATATTACAGATTTTCGGTTCCGAGCTTCGAGGTTTGGCGTGCACTTACGGATAAAGCGTCGTTTTACAGCGTTCTTACCGACCACGGCATAAGCCACCCTGATACCCGAGTGATAAGCTCGAATGATTTGGATAGACTTTCTGCCATTATGAAGGATTTGAAGCCTCCTTTCGTTCTTAAGCCTTCGGATAGCTCAATGTACTGGAAAAATCACTTTGACGGAATGAGAAAAGTGTATTTTCCTTACTCAACAGATGAGGCAAGAGATTATGCAAAAGCAATTTTTTCCTCCGGCTATGAGGGAAAGCTGGTAGTACAGGAGCGAATATTCGAGCATAACGAGCAGGGGTGTCTGACAGAGCCGTCGGCCTCGGTTCTTACAACCTTTTCCGACAGTCACGGAAGAGTTGTCCGCGCGGTTATCGGTGATGTGGTGCTTGAAGAGCAGGGACCTACGTCAAGAGGTAATTATTCTGCAATAATAACGCGGGAAAACGACGAGTTTTCTATGAAGCTCATAGCTTTGCTTGAAGAGCTTGGGTACGTCGGTGTGGCAAACTTTGATATAATCAGCTCAGGTGGAATCTCATACTGCCTTGAGCTCAATGCAAGATGCGGCAGAAGCTCGGATTATACCAGAGCCGCAGGGGTGAATCTCGCCAAATTGATGATTAATGATATGTCGGGAATTCGCATGAAAAAGGAGCTTACGTCCGCTGAGGTTTTATGGTGTGCCGTGCCTATAAGATGCATTGAAAAAAGAGCAAGGTCAAATAAGCTTTTAAGACGTGCACAGACGCTCTGTGCACAGGGCAGAGTATCTTCTCCGTTCGATTCGGAGCTCGATTGCGGTATTATTAGGCGGTTGTACGTCCGTATTCATATGCATCGGCAGGCAAGACTTTATAAGAAATGCAGAAAGGGGGCGACCGCGTGCTCCTTGGCAGGCTCATAGATAATATTTCAAAAAGGTCGGTAAAGAATTTTAATGAGTGCGAGGTAACCGGTGTTTCCGAGGATTCAAGAGCAATAAAGACGGGGGAGGCATACGTCTGTATCAGAGGCGTAAATAACGATGGAAATTTTTATATCAACGATGCTATATCCCGTGGCGCTGTTGCGGTGATAACGGAAAAGGAACCGCTCGAATTATTAGATGTAACTGTAATAATTGTGGAAAATGCGAGAAAAAGCATAGCAGAAATCGCATCTTTGATATACGGGCATCCGGAAAACAGACTTAAACTTATTGCGGTGACAGGTACTAAGGGAAAAACCACGACCGCTTCGATGATACACAGATGCCTCACTCGCAGCGGTGCTCGCGCGCTGCTTTTATCGACCCTCGGTGTCGATGGCATAGATAGCACCGGCATTAACACCAACGGTAATACAACCCCCGGTGCCGCTGCTGTATACGCTGCTTTGGCGCGAGCTGTCAGAGGCGGCGCGGAGTACGCGGTTATTGAGGTTTCGAGCCAGGCGCTCTCGCAGTTCAGAGTATACGGGCTGCCGTTTTACATTGCAGTTTTTACCTCATTTTCCGATGACCACGTAGGATATGCAGAGCATGCGAGCCTGCAGGATTACTTTAACGCCAAGCGCAGCCTTTTTCGAGATTATGGGGTGAAGATAGCCGTTGTTAATTCCGATGACCCTGCGGCATATAAAATTTCACAAGGAGTCAAAACGGTAATAAGTGTAGGTAAATCGGAAAAATTCGACTATTATTTAGGTCGGATTTTTTCACGTGTAAACGGAATTAGGTTTGAGTTGAACGGTAAACCTTTCATTCTTCGTATGGGCGGTGAGTATAATGCAAAAAACGCTGCGCTCGCTCTGGCTTGTGCCAAGACTTTATTGAAAATTCCGCTATCCGATTTTGACGGTGCTTTTGACAGCTTTACCTTGCCGGGAAGATATGAGCGGTATTCGGTATGCGGAAAGCAGGTTATCATTGATTTTGCACATAACGGTGCGAGCTTTCGGGAAATAATGAATGCGGTGAGGACGGATACGTCAGGACGCGTGATTTCGGTGTTCGGTTCGGTTGGCGGCAGAGCAGAGGCTCGGCGTGCTTCGCTTGCCGGTATGGCAGAAAAGTATTCCGATTTATCTGTAATTACCTCGGATAATCCGAATTTTGAAAATCCCGCCGATATTTGCGCTGATATTTACGGAGCGTTTGCTGATAAAAGCAAGGCTGTTATTGTTGAGGACAGAGAAAAAGCAATTCACTATGCTCTGGAAATCGCCATCCCCGGTGATACGGTTCTTCTTCTTGGAAAAGGGCACGAGGAGTATCAGATAAAGGATGGGATAGAGCATCCTTTCTCGGAAAGGGCAATACTGAAAGAGCTGGGGGCTGTGCGCTTTTACTGATTTAATCACCGCATATACACAAAAGCGGTGATTTTCTATATTTTCTTGCACAAATCTGCTTAAATTCTACACAATTCCTTGACAACTGTAAAATTATATTATATAATAATAGCGTTATATTAGTACAATACGGGAGATTTAAAATGGCAAAGATTGATATATATTCAGGCTTTCTCGGTGCGGGAAAGACCACTCTTATAAAAAAGCTTATTTCCGAAGCCTATAATTCGGAAAAGGTTGTCCTTATAGAGAACGAATTTGGAGAAATAGGTATTGACGGCGGATTTTTGCAGGATGCGGGTATCGAGATAACCGAGATGAATTCAGGTTGCATATGCTGCTCGCTCGTCGGAGATTTCACCGAGGCACTCGGAAAGGTTATTGACGAGTATCATCCTGATAGAATCATTATCGAGCCTTCCGGAGTCGGTAAGCTTTCGGATATTATAAAGGCGGTGCAGAAGCTTGATTCAGCGGAAGCCGTGCTTAATTCCTGTACTACTGTTGCGGATGCAGGGAAATGCAAAATGTATATGCGCAATTTCGGGGAATTTTATAACGACCAGATACGCTCCGCTTCGGCAATCGTCTTATCGCACACCGATAAATCCGATGATAAAAAGGTTGCAACGGCTGTCGAGCTTATCAGAGAGCAGAATCCCGATGCGGTTATTATAACTACGCCTATCTCAAAGCTTCGCGGTGAGGATATTCTTGCAGCAATCGAGCATAAGGATACAATAGAGCACGAGCTTAAAAAGCTCCGCGAAGAGCATCATAAGCATCATGAGCACGGCGAAGAGTGCCATTGCCACGAGCATCATCACGAG
>JAZNDN010000063.1:0-49593 GCA_045588085.1 Eubacteriales bacterium | reverse complement strand
TAACGTACACCGGGCAAGTCACGAACACGGCCACCGCGGATAAGAACAACCGAGTGCTCCTGAAGGTTGTGACCGATACCAGGAATATAGGAAGTTGCTTCCATTCCGTTGGTAAGTCTTACTCTGGCAATCTTACGAAGAGCCGAGTTAGGCTTCTTGGGGGTTACGGTAGTTACCTTGGTGCAAACGCCTCTCTTCTGGGGTGCGCTAAGGTCGGTGGGCTGATTACGAAGCGAGTTGAAGCCTCTCTGGAGTACGGGAGTCTTGGACTTGTACGCCTTATCGCTACGACCTTTTTTTACGAGTTGGTTAAAGGTTGGCATGATTTTCCTCCTTCTTTTGAAATTTTCATTTCCTCTACACGCTATGCCTTTCGGGCGGCTGAGGAAGCTTTCGCCGGCAAATAGGCATAGTTATCCCTATTTACCGATGATACCGCTATATTTTAACACTAACCGATTTGATTGTCAATAGATTTTTCAAAAAAAGTTCGTTTTGTTAAAAATAATATTAAATATTTAGTACACTTACGACAATATTTTCCAAAAATACAATTTTTAGGGCCAACACACCACTGCGGATTGTTGCCGTAAATTTCAATTGCCGCGACATTTGCAAAAAAGAACACCCACGGTGCACGGTTTCACCGCGCATCGCAGGTGCTTTTATTCTACGCCGAAAAAGCGGCGTTTTTCATAGCTCTTTATCTCGCTTAGGCTTGTTTTTCCCGAAAACGCCGGATAAAAATGACTTTATGCGTTCTCTTTTGTTATGCCTTGTCAGATATATATTCATCCTTTCCTTATCGGGATTTTTAACTCCCTTGGATAGACGTTTTTTGTACTGCGAATTGTTATAAAGGAGGACGTTTGATATGAAATCCGACACGTTATCATTACTTATATCCGACACGGGTACATCGTACCAGCCGAGCTTTTGAGCATATTCCTCGTGCAGAAGATTCCAAAATACCTCCTTCGCATCAGGTGGTATAAGACCGTATATATAGTAGCAACGGCTTGCGCAGAGATTGAAAAAGCTCTTGATAATAGGCTGGTACATTCCACCCTTCATCAAAAATTCCTTTATCTTCTCATAAACCATCGGAACCTGCGCAAAGTATTTTTTGTAAACCTTAGCGCGAGTTTGTTCGTTGTAAATTCTATGATGCGCGAGCACTCGGTGTACCTTGCCTACCCTTTCGGCAAACGCCATGGCACACACGGTAAAATACACGTCCTCAAACATCTTAACCTCCTCGAGAAACGTCAGCTTTTTCTCGGAAAGGAAGCTCTTTTTGAAAAGCTTATTCCATGCAAATCCTGACGTAGACTGGAGTATGGATTCGGGATGCTCGTTCTTGGAGGTAACGTCAGCTTCGCGGTATATTACGCTTTCATCGGATTCCACGTTTGCACGGAAGCATGCCTTTTTGCTGTTGTAAATATCGTACTGCGCTATGGCAATGTCCAAATCGCCTGTTTTTGATATTTTATAAAGCTCCTCAAGCATATCCGGCTCATAAAAATCGTCTGCATCGAGAAACGCAACGTATTCTCCTCTCGCGCGGCGAAGACCGAAATTTCTGGCTCTTGCAGGACCTGCGTTGGTTTCGGTAATTATTCTTATTCTGGAATCGCGCTTCTGATATTCTCGGATAACGTCAAGTGACTTATCGGTCGAACCGTCGTCAACACAGATAAGCTCTATCTCCCGCAAGGTCTGGTCAAGAACACTGTCCAAGGCAGGTCTCAGATAATCTCGCGCGTTATATATCGGCATGATTACGGAAATCTTGATTTCCGTCTTTACCGCATCAACATTTTCGGTGTTCATATTAATTCGCTCCCATTTGGAGTTTTTATGGACTGCATCAATATAATTATTTTACCACTTACTAAATAAAATGTCAACAACTATTTAAATATGCCGATTTCGGTCAAAAAGAGCAAAAAAAGAGTGAATGAAGCGGTTCTCCACCTCATTCACTCAAAGCGCATTTTTAGCGCAATATCATACTACTTCGGGCTCATCAGAGTCATCAGACTCACCGGTGATGAAGGAGACAATCTCCTCAGGCTTCTCTGCCTCGGTGTCTGCTATCTGCACGGCACGGTACTTGGAAAGTCCTGTTCCGGCGGGAATGAGCTTACCGATAATAACGTTTTCCTTAAGACCCTGAAGCTTATCCTGCTTTCCTCTGATAGCAGCCTCGGTAAGAACCTTTGTGGTTTCCTGGAAGGATGCTGCGGAAAGGAAGGATTCGGTCATAAGAGATGCCTTGGTTATACCAAGAAGCATAGGCGCACTCTCTGCGTGGCGAAGAGTTACCTCGCCTGCTGCGATTCTTGCGTCAATCTTCTCGTTCTCCTCACGGAACTCAAGTATATCTACCGTGGTTCCGGCAAGAAGGTCGGTATCACCTGCGTCCTCAATTCTGAGCTTTCTGGTCATCTGGCGAGTGATACACTCAACGTGCTTGTCGTTAATTTCAACGTCCTCACCGCGATACACCTTCTGAACCTCGCGGATGATGTAATCATATACTGCATCTATACCCGAAAGGTGAAGAACGTCTGCGGGGTTAAGGAAGCCTTCGGTGAGCTGCTGACCGCACTCTACCCTCTGACCGTCCTCTATGCAAAGGCGCATGCCGAAGGGAATATCGTAAACGACCTCACCTGTTGTGGGCTCCTCGGGATTCTGAATAATAACCTTGGAAAGCTTCTTGTCGGACTGGATGCGGGCGGTACCCGTGTATGCAGTAACGAGCGCGGGCTTCTTGGGTTTTCTTGCTTCGAACAGCTCCTCAACTCTGGGAAGACCCTGGGTAATATCCGATCCTGCGACACCACCCGTATGGAAGGTTCTCATCGTAAGCTGAGTACCGGGCTCACCGATAGACTGAGCTGCTATAACACCGACTGCCTCACCGATTGCAACGGGCTTTCCGTTTGCAAGGTCTGCACCGTAGCAGTGTACGCAAACACCGCGCTTTGCAAGGCAGCGGAGTATGGTTCTCACCTCTACCGACTTAACACCGGCATTTACGATATCCTGAGCCATATTCTCGTCTATCATCACGTTTGCGGGAACGATAAGTTCACCGGTTTCCTCATTGACGACGTCGTTAACGGTATATCTGCCTACAAGACGGTCAAAGAGCTTTTCAACTACGTTGTCACCGGTCTTGATATCCGATACTACTATACCAGAGGTTGCTCCGCAGTCCTCCTCACGAACGATAACGTCCTGAGAAACGTCAACAAGGCGTCTGGTAAGATAACCCGAGTCTGCAGTACGGAGCGCTGTATCCGAAAGGGATTTACGAGAACCCTTAGCACCCATAAAGTACTCAAGCATCGTAAGACCTTCACGGAAATTTGATTTGATGGGAATTTCGATAGTTTTACCGGTGGTCGCGAACATAAGTCCACGCATACCTGCAAGCTGACGCATCTGCTTGGTCGAGCCACGGGCTCCGGAGGTAGCTATCATGTTGAGCGAGTTGTACTTATCAAGGTTTGCGGTAAGAGCGTCGGTAACGTCGTTGGTTGCCTTTTCCCATACTGCGATAACCTGCTTGTATCTTTCATCGTCAGAAAGCTCGCCCCAGTTATAAAGCTCGGTAATTTCGTCGACCTTCTTCGCCGCATCCTCAAGAATTTTCTTCTTCTGAGGAGGTATGGTCATATCGTAAACCGATATAGAGAGTGCGGAGCGTGTCGAGTATTTATAGCCCATAGCCTTAATATTATCAAGAACTGCAGCTGCTTCTGCGAAGCCGTGATACTTGATAGTAAGGTCTACGATTTCCTTAAGCTTTTTGCTGGTAGTTGCGAAATTTATCTCAAGGCTGAACGGATCCTTGGAGCGATCCACGTATCCGAGATCCTGAGGAATCTTAGAGTTGAATATGAGTCTACCGTAAGTAGCATTGATAATTCCGCTCTTTTCCTCACCGTTTACCATCTTTGTAACTCTGACCTTGATTGCCGAGTGCATACCGATAATCTTGTTCTCGTACGCCATCTCGACCTCGTGGAAGTTACGGAATACCTTGCCCTCACCGGCCTCACCGGGATGGTCTATTGTAAGATAGTAAGAACCGAGAACCATGTCCTGAGAAGGAACGGTTACAGCCTTACCGGAAACGGGTTTGAGGAGGTTATTTGCCGAGAGCATAAGGAATCTTGCCTCTGCCTGAGCCTCGCTGGAAAGCGGAACGTGAACGGGCATCTGGTCACCGTCAAAGTCCGCATTGAATGCAGGACATACAAGGGGATGAAGCTTTATTGCTCTACCCTCAACGAGTATAGGCTCGAACGCCTGAATGGAAAGACGGTGAAGAGTAGGTGCTCTGTTAAGAAGAACGGGGTGCTCCTTAATTACGTATTCAAGTGCGTCCCATACCTCAGGTGCTACTCTATCTACCTTCTTTTTCGCATCCTTTATCGAGTTTGCCTTCTGGGTCTCGATAAGCCTTTTCATAACGAAAGGACGGAACAGCTCAAGAGCCATTTCCTTGGGAAGACCGCACTGGTATATCTTAAGGTCGGGACCTACAACGATAACAGAACGGCCGGAATAGTCAACACGCTTTCCGAGCAGATTCTGTCTGAAACGTCCCTGCTTTCCGCGGAGTGCCTCGGAAAGAGACTTAAGCGCTCTGTTCGATGCACCGGTTACCGCTTTTCCGCGGCGACCGTTATCTATGAGAGCGTCAACGAACTCCTGAAGCATGCGCTTCTCGTTACGGATAATGATGTCGGGCGCGTGCATTTCGATAAAGTGCTTAAGACGGTTATTTCTGTTAATAACTCTTCTGTAAAGCTCGTTTATATCTGAGGTTGCGAATCTTCCACCGTCAAGCTGAGTCATAGGACGGATGTCGGGAGGAAGAACCGGCAGAGTTTCGAGAATCATCCACTCGGGACGGTTGCCCGACTTTCTGAACGCCTCAATAACCTCAAGTCTTTTGATTATCTTAACCTTTTTCTGTCCGGAGCTTTCCTGGAGCTGAGCCTTAAGCTCTGCTGCGAGCTTTTCTACGTCGATTTCGGCAAGGAGCTCACGGATTGCCTCCGCACCCATTCCTGCTCTGAAATCGTCCTCGTATCTCTCTCTTGCACTCTTGTATTCAGCATCGGTTAAGAGCTGCTTCTTTTCAAGAGGCGTGTTGCCCGGATCAATTACTATATATCTTGCAAAATAGATTACTCTTTCAAGAAGACGGGGAGACATATCCAGAACCAGACCCATTCTTGAGGGAACGGCCTTGAAATACCAAATATGCGACACGGGAGCAGCAAGCTCGATAGAGCCCATACGCTCACGTCTGACCTTTTTAGTGGTTACCTCTACGCCGCACTTCTCGCAGACCTTGCCCTTGAAGCGAACTCTTTTATACTTGCCGCAAAGACACTCCCAGTCCTTAGTGGGACCAAAGATTTTTTCGCAGAACAAGCCGTCGCGCTCGGCCTTGAGCGTACGGTAGTTTATGGTTTCCGCCTTCGTTACCTCTCCGTGCGACCATGAACGGATGGTTTCGGGAGACGCAAGACCTATCTTGATAGAATCAAACGCATTTCTTTCCATAGATTTTTATATTGAGGTATTCCGCGGTATGCGCGGAATACCGTTTCCCTTCTCTAAATTATTCTTCGTCCAAAGAGTCGTCAAACTCGCCCTCGTCGGCTGCATCGAAATCGTATTCCTCGTCGGTGAATTCTTCGTCGTCAAAGATTTCCTCTTCGCCGTCAAATTCCTCTTCCTCGGATGCCTCCTCCTCGGGATTTGCATCGGAGTGGTTTACGGCATCAATGCTGTGGTAAACGGGAGCTTCCTCCTCGTATACCTCCTTAAGCTCTATCTCCTCGCCATCCTCGTCAAGAACGTGAATATCAAGGCAAAGAGACTGAAGCTCCTTAACAAGCACCTTGAAGGACTCGGGGATACCGGGCGTGGGAATATTCTGACCCTTTACGATTGCCTCGTAGGTCTTGGTTCTTCCCGTGACATCATCCGACTTAACGGTAAGGATTTCCTGAAGCGTGTATGCTGCTCCGTATGCTTCCAGAGCCCATACCTCCATTTCACCGAATCTCTGACCGCCGAACTGAGCCTTACCTCCGAGAGGCTGCTGAGTTACGAGCGAGTAAGGACCGATGGAACGCGCGTGAATCTTATCGTCAACCAGATGGTGAAGCTTAAGGTAATACATTATACCTACGGTTACGGGGTTGTCGAAGGGCTCGCCCGTACGTCCGTCGTAAAGCGTTACCTTACCGTCAATAACCTTGAGAGTCTGGCTCTTCATAAGGTTATGAAGCTTAGCATCGTCGTCAACTATTTCCTGATCTACTCTCTGGAGGTCGGTCTTTCCGTCCTCACGGATGACCTCCATAAAGACTGCCTTTCCGCGAACGCTCTCACCCGGGCGGATATCGCGGGTGTATTTAGCCTGGCGAAGAAGCTCGAGTATGTCGCTCTCCTTTGCACCGTCAAATACGGGAGTCATAATCTTTATTCCAAGCTTGCGGCAGGCAATTCCGAGGTGAACCTCAAGCACCTGACCGATGTTCATACGCGAAGGAACGCCCAGCGGGTTAAGAACGATATCAAGCGGAGTTCCGTCTGCAAGGAAGGGCATATCCTCGGGAGGAAGGATTCTGGAAACGACACCCTTGTTACCGTGACGGCCTGCCATTTTATCTCCTACGGAGATTTTTCTCTTCTGAGCAACGTAAACACGGACTACCTTGTTTACGCCGGGGGCGAGGTCATCGGAGTTGGAGCGATCGTAAACCTTAACGTCTACTACGACACCCGACTCACCGTGACGCATTCTAAGCGAGGAATCCTTTACCTCGCGCGCCTTCTCACCGAAGATTGCGCGAAGAAGCTTTTCCTCGGGAGTAAGCTCGGTTTCGCCCTTAGGCGTTACCTTACCTACGAGAATATCGTTTGCTCTTACCTCGGTACCTATCTTTACGATACCGTCCATATCGAGATCCTTAAGCGCATCGTCACCGACGTTGGGAACCTCGCGGGTTATCTCCTGAGTTCCGAGCTTGGTATCTCTTGCTTCTATCTGGTATTCCTCAATGTGAATAGAGGTGTATACATCATCACGGACAAGCTTCTCGTTAAGAAGAACTGCGTCCTCGTAGTTATAACCCTCCCAGGTCATAAATCCGATAAGCGCATTCTTTCCGAGCGAAATCTCTCCTTTCGAGGTTGCGGGACCGTCGGCTATTACCTGTCCCTCGTCGACTCTGTCGCCCTCGTTTACGATAGGACACTGGTTAACGCAGGTGCCCTGGTTAGATCTCTTGAACTTAATAAGGTGATAGGTCTGCTTTCTGCCGGAATCGCCGAGAATTACTATCTCGCAGCCGGTTACGCGCTCTACCAATCCGCCTTCGTTTGCCACTACTACGGCACCCGAATCAACGGCAGCCTTATATTCCATACCGGTTGCAACTATGGGAGAATCCGTCATCATAAGCGGCACTGCCTGCTTCTGCATGTTCGAGCCCATCAGCGCTCTGGTATTGTCGTCGTTTTCAAGGAACGGAATACATCCTGCAGCTACCGAAACCGCCATCTGAGGACATGCGTCCATAAGATCAACGTCCTCCGAGGGAACCTCTATAAAGCTGTCGGACTTGTATCTTGCGATAACCTTTTTGTTAATGAAGCGGCCGTTCTCGTCAATAGGCTCGTTAGCCTGAGCTACTACGTTTCCGTCCTCTTCGTCAGCAGTCAGATATACCACCTTGTCGGTAACGGTACCTGTTGCCTTATCTACTACTCTGTAAGGTGCCTTCAGGAATCCGTAATCGCTTATTCTTGCATAAGATGCAAGGTAGGAAATAAGACCGATGTTAGGACCTTCGGGAGTTTCTACAGGGCATATTCTTCCGTAATGGGTATAGTGAACGTCACGAACCTCGAAGGAAGCTCTGTCTCTTGAAAGACCGCCGGGGCCGAGTGCTGAAAGACGGCGCTTGTGAGTAAGCTCTGCGAGGGGGTTGTTCTGGTCCATGAACTGCGACAGAGGCGAAGAACCGAAGAACTCTCTTATAGCGGTTGCCACAGGGCGAGTGTTTATAAGAGCCTCGGGACGAAGGTCGTCTGTATCGTGAACAGACATTCTCTCCTTTATGTTTTTGTCCATTCTGGACATACCGATTCTCATCTGGTTCTGAAGAAGCTCGCCTACGCAGCGAAGACGTCTGTTTCCGAGATGGTCGATATCATCCGTTGAGCCTATTCCGTGAGAAAGGCAGAACAAATAGTTAATAGAGGCGAATATATCTTCCTTCGTTATATGCTTGGGAGCAAGCTCGAAGAATCTTTCTCGAACGGCAGCCTTGATATAATTTACCTTGGCTTCTGCGTCAAGACCCTCAGAATCTGCCGCAGCTATAATCTCGTTAAGAACCGAAAGTCTTACCTTCTCACCGGCTTTTACACCACAGTCCGAAAGGTCATATCCAAGCACGAGCTCAGGACGTACGGTTCCGTTTGAGAAGACCTTTACAACTCTGCCAAGCTCGGTCTTTACCAAAACCTCGTTGGTCATGCTGTCCTCAATTGCAGCGGCAAGCTCGCGGCTTATCTTGGTATCTGCCTCGGGCTCGGCAACTATCTCACCGGTAAAAGCGTTTACAACAGGAGCGGCAAGCTCACAGCCGACAATTCTTGCGGCAAGCGAAAGCTTTTTGTTGTACTTATATCTTCCAACGGGAGCAAGGTCGTATCTTTTAGGGTCGAACAGAATATTATTAACAAGAGTTTCAGCACTCTCAACCACGGGGGGCTCACCGGGACGCAGCTTCTTGAATATTTCCTTAAGAGCCTCGTCTCTTGCGGCACTGTTGTTCTCCCCGGAAAGCTTGATGCACTCATCCTTAGCGAGAGTTGCAACGAGCATATCCTCGTCACCGAACATTCTTATAATATCCTCGTCCTTATCCTGACCTGCAGGCAGAAGAGCGCGTATAATTACGCTTATGGGAAGCTTACGGGTTTTGTCTATTTTTACGTAAACTATTCCTGCGGCGTCGGTTTCGTACTCAAGCCATGCGCCTCTGTAAGGAATAACGGTTGCGGAAAAATTATGCTTACCCTGCTTATCGACCTCGTCCTTATAGCAGATACCGGGAGAACGAACAAGCTGAGAAATAATAACTCTCTCTGCGCCGTTTATAACGAAGGTTCCGTTCTCGGTCATGAGGGGAAAATCACCCATGTATATCTGAGCGGTTTTGAGCTCGCCGGTAGCTTTGTTGACAAGTCTGACACCAACCTTGATATGAGTATCGTAGGTTACAGCCCTATCCTTACATTCCTCTACGGAATATCTGGGGTTGGGATCAATGGTGAAGTCGGTGAACTCAATTGAGAGATTACCGGAGAAATCAACGATAGGCGATACGTCGCGGAGAACCTCGTTAAAGCCCTCCTCGAGAAACCACTTATACGAATTCTTCTGGACCTCAATGAGATTCGGCATTTCCGTTGCTGCTTCAATCTTGGAAAAGCTCTGTCTGACATTCGTGCCAAGCTTCCTGGGTCTAAGCATCATAAATAGAATCACTCCATTCTTAAAAATTACAAGTTCCATCGCGAAGATTACGAGGCTTATATAATAATAAGGAACGAAATCTCCCAAAATGGGCGAAAAAAGGCGGTTTTTGACCTTAATTTTTCAACTCAAAGCCGAAAAATACCCAGTTTACGCGATTATAATGCATTTTAATATTATAGCATAAAAGCTGGGTTTGTCAAGAGCTTTTCCAAAATTTTTTAATATTTTTTCTCTTAAAAGGAAAAAAGTGAAAATTTTTACAGTCAAGCCTCACCCCAAAACAGCTCTCAAAAAAGCAAAAAAACAGCTCAAAAAGACCGTAAAACCTACGCCTTTGAGCTGTTTTTATTATGCAAACCAAGCCGAAAAGCTGCTGCAAAAATTAATCAGATTGCCGCGAACTCCATTCAAGGCTTCTTTTTGAGAGTCATGTCGGAAAAATTGAATTCTTTTGCTTCTCCGCCGGAATAAATCATACTTCCGACAAGCTTTATACCCGAATTGTTCAGAACGTGTTCTATGTACTCGGTATTACGCAAATCCTCATCCGATGGATTTGTGCTTCCGTTCGGATGATTGTGAACCATTATAACCCCCGATGCACCGAGCTCGCATGCTATATCAAGGATTCTTCTCGGTATAATTTCAAGGGAATTTATCGTTCCTTCATTCACCTTTCCGGAACCGAGAAATCTGTCACTGTCATCAAAGCACAGAATGTGGCTTTCCTCTCTGTATGCCTGGCAGAAGATACCTGTCGTGTATAGCTTTACAGCCTCGGGGCTGTATTTTACGCCGCGCTTCAGTGCGCTTAGGCAAACACGTGAACTGATAGCCGCAGCCAAAGAAACAAGAATTGCAACCTCACGGCTTTCGCAGGTTTTCTCTATCTTTTCCCACCTTGTTTCAAACATTCTGTATATTCCGCCAAATCCGGCGATAAGCGCCGAAGCCGCTTCCGAGGCGGATACTTTTCTGGCAAAGCTCAGATAATTCGCAAGACTTTGCTGAAATGCGCCGAGCTCCGATTCACGAAAGAATTTTTTATCAGATACGGTCTGCGGAACACTGCGTTTGACACTTACCGCCCCGACACCCCAGTGATTCAAGGTTCCGACGTAAGAATCAGCACAAATAAGATAGCTCTCTACAAATGTGAGTCCTATCTCAGAAAACGCTGCTCTGAGCATACCGTTAGTTTGAATTTCCGATGGGAACGGTACGTTCGGTCCCATTGGATGATTGAACGCAACAACCACGGCTGAAGCGGCACGGCGAACAGCAGCTTCAATAAAACGCGATGCACGAACCGCTCCCGAAAAGAACGGTATATCGTAAATTTTGTCAACACCGATAAGATTCATATCGTTATCGTAGCTGAGCAGCACCGAAAACGAAGTTACCGCATTTCCGTAATAGCTTATCAGCATAGAGCCGCAGTCATCGTACTCGTATTTTCGACCTGAGGTTTTGCCACCGTGAAATTCCTGCGCGGTAAGCTCCCGCACCGAGCTTATCAGAAGCGAGGTTTTATCACCCGCTCCCTCCACCGCCTTTATGCGCTCACGGGGTGAAGCCAACACGTCCTTAAGCGAACCTCCTAAGGATGAAATCAAGTGCTTTGCAAGCCCTTTGGTATCTTTAACGGGAATTGAATAGAACAGCAACAGTTCAAGAAGCTCGTAATCCTCAAGAGATGACGAACCGCGCATAAGAAACCTGTTCTTCAAACGGCTTCTATGCCCCAGCTGATGCTTCTCTGCCACACTATTCACCCCCTTCTTACACACTTGCGTTCTTCGGTTCTATATCACTCGCCTTTGGTATGCGAATACGTTTTTCCACCCGGCAAAAGAGAAGCTTCCACCGGCAGAGAAAAACCAATAGGTTTTTTAATCTCAAGCATATTGATACTGATGCCCTGAGAGGAAAACGCCGCCTCATACTCCGTAACCACGTTATCCTCAGCCCATTCAGATGAGTGAAGGTCGCGGGTCACGATGCATGGCTCTATGCCGATAGCATCAAGCTCCTCAAGAGTAAAATCAAAGAGTCCTGTGTTGTCGGTTTTAAATCTGAGCGAACCTCCGTCCTTAAGAAGCTGCATATATACCGCAAGATATCTCCTATGCGTGAGTCTGCGCTTAGCATATCCCTTCTTTGACCAGGGGTCAGAAAAATTAAGAAATATTCTGTCTACGCTTCCCGGCGCAAAAATTGACGTAAGGTTATCGGCGTTACCGATTATGAAGCGCAGATTACGGCAGCTGCCGTCAAGGTCGCTTTTTTCCTTTGCCTTTTCTGCCGCGAGAACTACACAGTCACTCACCTTCTCCATTGCAAAATACTGCACGGTGGGGTACTTAGCGCACATTCCGACGGCAAATCCGCCTTTTCCCGCACCTATCTCAAGGAACACCTCCCGGTCGGGTGAAAGCTCAGCCGACTCGGCTAAAAATCCGCGGCAGGCATCAAGGCGTCTGTCTGCGTTTTTCTTTTTTCTCATTCTCATAAGTCACCGTCGCCTCCCTCGTCACCGCGGCTGAATTCAAGCAGCTCAAGCCCGGGGTTATCCTCAAGAACCCAACGGATACTCCACTCGCTTGTGAATACAAGCAAATTATTGCCGCGGAAATCCTGAACCCATTTAGTATCGTGAGAGAGCTTGAGAGTTTTAGGGTCGAGACCCTCGTTTGCTATCCAGCGTATCTGCTGGTAAGGAAGAGTCGATCTGCGCAAATCGCATCCGTACTCATTTTTAAGTCTGTATTCCAGAACCTCAAACTGAAGCACGCCGACAACGCCTACTATAACTCTTTCAAGGCCCGAGTTAGGCTCGAAGAATATCTGAATGGCACCCTCTTGAGCTATCTGGTTCATACCCTTGGAGAATTGCTTTCTCTTCATTGAATCAACCTGTTCAACCATAGCGAAATGCTCCGGTGCGAAGGTGGGTATACCCTCAAAACGAATTTTAGAGCCTTTTTCGCACACGGTATCTCCTATGGAGAAGATTCCCGGATCGAAAACGCCGATAATATCTCCGGCATACGCCTCGTCTATAACCTCTCTGTCCTGCGCCATCATTTGCTGAGGCTGAGATAGTCGGAAGCTCTTTTTCCCCTGCACGTGATAATAATCTCTGTCGCGGCGGAATTTGCCTGAGCAGATTCGCATAAACGCAATTCTGTCCCGGTGCGCTTTATTCATGTTCGCCTGAATTTTAAAGACGAATGCCGAAAATCCGTCGTCAAATGGGTCGACCTGTATATCCCCGGCTTTTCTGGGCAAGGGTGCCGTGGTCATCTTAAGGAAATGCTCAAGAAACGGCTCTATACCGAAATTGTTGAGTGCCGAACCGAAGAATACGGGAGAGAGCTTTCCGTGACGGACTGCCTCAAGGTCAAAATCGAACGACGCTCCGTCAAGCAGCTCAACCTGCTCGCAAAGCTCGGTGCGCAATCTTTCGCCTATGAGCGAATCAAGCTTTTCGGTATCGGTTATCTCGCAGTCTATGCCGTGTATCTTTTCTCTGCCGCGGTGTGAATCTCCGAATGAGAGTATTTTTCTTGCCTCTCTGTCATACACGCCCTTGAAATTCTGACCGCAACCGATAGGCCAGTTCATAGGATAAGTGCCTATCCCGAATTCCCTTTCCAGCTCGTCAAGAAGGTCAAACGGGTCCTTTGCCTCTCGGTCCATCTTATTTATGAACGTGAAAATGGGAATATCGCGCATTGCGCACACCTTGAAAAGCTTTCTTGTCTGAGGCTCGATACCCTTCGCGGCATCTATTACCATAACGGCACTGTCTGCTGCCATAAGAGTTCTATACGTGTCCTCAGAGAAATCCTGGTGTCCCGGAGTATCAAGTATGTTGATGCAATATCCGTCGTATTCAAACTGAAGCACGGAGGAGGTTATGGATATACCTCTCTGCTTTTCAAGGTCCATCCAATCGGATACCGCATGCTTGTCCGTCTGCTTTCCCTTTACCGAGCCCGCAGACTGAATTGCGCCTCCGTAAAGCAGGAATTTTTCGGTCAGAGTGGTTTTACCTGCGTCGGGGTGAGATATTATGGCGAAGGTACGCCGTCTTTTAATTTCGTTCACAAAATCTGACATTTTCCGTTTCCTTGTCCTTCTTTGGAATCAATACAGCTTCTCGTAAATCCCACCGGGAATAAACTCTCTGATAAGAGAGGTTTGCGGAACTATTTCCGACGGAAGCTCGGGTATTTTTGAAATAGCCACACGTATGATACGCGCATACGGGCTCGCAGCGACAATCTCATCGTTTAAAAGCTTCATAGCATACGGCTTCAGCACCGCAGGCTCGAAGCTATGGAAGGTATCGAATCTGATATCCGCCAGATTCTTGTACGGATAAAGATGCGCCTCTTCCCCGGATAAAACTCCGCCCCACATGGAAAGCGTTCTTTCGGCAGAGGCACCGCGATAGATATTATCTCTTACCATACGTCTTAAAAACCGTAGTTTTTTTCCGGAGATAATACGCCTTGCGCCCTCGTTGATGTTGGTTGACACGCTGACGAACAGCTTAAGCACGGCTCCGTGCGGATAGGGGTCTGAGAACATAGGATTGAGAGCGTGAATGCCCTCTATTATAACGCAGCCGTCGGAAAAGCTTTCGTAACGGTTTAAAGCGACACGCCCACCTACCTTAAAATCGTACTTAGGTACTGCAAACGGCTCACCGCTGATGATTTTGGAAATTGTGTCCAGCATACAGTCGATATCAAGAGCATAAGGGCTTTCAAAATCCCTCTCGCCGCTTTGATTCTTCGGATATCTTGAATCGTTGGCGTCAAGGTAAAAATCATCCATAGAAACGACAAGACATTTTTCACCGTCCAGTCGGATTCGGTCTGCCAGAAGATTTGCCGTAGTCGTTTTTCCGGAACCGGAGGGGCCTGCAAGCAAAACTACTCTTATGCTCTCCGAGCGGACGATGCGCTCGGCAATCTCTTTTATTTTTCCTTCGTATTCAGCCTCTGCCTCGGCAATTGCCGAAGACGGTGAGGACAGTATTTCAAGAAGTTCTTTTATGTCAAGCTCTGCCATTATTCTCCTCCAGCTTTTCAGTCCTTTCGGTCTTTCTATATGATATGCCGACCCAACAAAGCACGTCAATCAGAATTGCATAAAACGCCTTTGCATCAATAGCTGCTAATAGGCAAATCGGAATTGTCCTCGCCCTTTTCAATAGAAATAATCTTAACGAAATAGCTCATGGATTCATTGACCGTCACACAAACCCTCTCTCCTACCCGATGCCCCATAAGTGCCATGCCAAGAGGAGATTCCTTGCTGACAAAGCCCAAAAGTGCATTCTGCCTAAGAGTCGTTACTATTTGTATTTTCTTTTCCGCGCCAAGCTTTTCGTTGAATATTGTAACCCTGTCAAAAAGCGACACGCTATCGGGGGTATCCTCTATTTCTATCACTTTAGCCGTTCTTATCATAGCTTCAAGATAACGGATACGGCTGTCATTCTTTCGTTTATCTCGCTTGGCTTCCTTATACTCAGCGTTTTCGGAAAGGTCACCGAACTCACGTGCTCTTTTCAATTCATCACCAAGCGTCCTTGCCAAAGTTCCTCTGCGATAAGCAATTTCCGCTTCCATTTTTTCTATATCTACTTTTGTAAGCTCGTCGTACATTTTGCTCTCCGAATAAACTTATTTTAACCGTGAAAGAGGGGCGGAATCAGCCGCCCCTTCGTATCTTTTTACTGCAAGAAGCAGTAAGGAAGACCAAATATTGCAATACAGGAAATCGATACAACAACCCCAAGGGTTGCTCCGAAAATCACCTGAAGAGGCGTATGTCCTATGAACTCCTTGAGCTTCTCGGTTCTTACCTCTTCGCTCTCTCCCGCAAACATACCGTTGATTATTTCTGCAAGCTGCTTTATGGTATTTGCATGCTTTCCTGCCTCACGTCTTACTCCCATAGCGTCGTTCATTACTATAAGCGATACTATGATTGATATTGCGAAGGCGGCGCTTCCGAAGCCACCGCTCCAGCCGCACATTATAACGAGCGCTGACACGGTTGCGGAATGAGCGCTCGGCATACCTCCGTCACCGAAAAGCCGTTCGGGACGGAACTCCTTTTCTACAAGCGCGTGAATTATAACCTTGACTACCTGTGCCATGAACCACGCTATTACAGGCACCACTATCACCTTATTGAAAATTATATCCTTGAGAATTTCCATTAAATACACCCTTATTCTTCGATTCCACCTGCATAAATCTCATAGTACTCGGACATGAAATCTGCCATATCGGCATCGGTAACCTCCGTGACGCCTTCCATATCAACTATAACGTACTCGGTAATTCTGTCGAGCTCTTCGTCGCTGAGCTGGATATCGTTCTCATCGAGGGTCTGCTTGACGCTGCTTTTCACCGAGACACGATATTCTTGCTCGGTTGCATAATCAGCACGGTTTATAGCAAGAGTTTCGTTAAGCCCTACCTTGACGTTTGCAACAACCTCCTCGGCAACGAGGTCAGAGCCGTTGTTTTCAAGAAGCATTGAGAATGCCAGATTGTTAAGCGAAGATGCTATTGCTCTCATTCTCGGGTTTTTATCAAGCGCCGACGAAAGTCTTGAAAACAGCGTTTTTCCGCTTGAATCTTTTGAAAGGAAGCAATCCAATATATCCCCTCCCTCGTTAAGCGCAGCGAAAGTACCGCCGTCGGAAAGAAGATAAATTACGTCAAGCGTTGTATCAAGATCGTCCTCAAGATTATCGGGGGTACTGGTTGCGAGGATATCTAGATATTCATTCATAAAGCTTCCGAGCGGTTCTTCGAGCTCCAAAAGATTCTCTTCCTTCGCCATCTCTCCGATAACCGAAAGTCCTCCGGATACAAACGCTGCAATATATTCGTCGCCAGCACATATGTCAACCACGTTATCAAGGCTATCCTTGTTTTCATCCGAGAGATTCGCCCAGTCAATCTCTGCGAATCCCACCGCCTCGGCACAAAGCACGGCGAGGTCGTCGAAGCTATCTGCCATTTTCACCTCTTTTCCGTCTACGCTGACAGAGGTGAGCTGGTAATAAAGCTGACCGTATACGGTCGACGATGCTACGAATACCGGATGCTCTGTTACATCCCTTGCATAATCGTCATACATTTCGACGACAATCTCTATACTCTCGTTGCCATCGTAATCATCTTCGAGAATGTCGACAGCATCTGATGCCATACCGAGAATGCCGGATATCGGCATGAGAAGCAGAAGCGCAACGAAAGCGCCCTGAGCCGCACCGACAATCATACCGAGAATTCTCGTAAGCTTGGTATTTGCACGTCTGGTAAATCCGAGAATACCGCAAAGTATTTTATGAACTATAAGTATGACCGCGCTAATGGCTATAAACGCCAGCACGAACACCAACGGAAGAACTATCAGTCCCAAAGGCAGCGAAATCATCTGAATCAGCGTTTCCGAGCCTATTGTTGAAATCCAGGAATCACTAAGTAAGCCTCCCATGATTTCACCCAAAGTTTTGCCTTCAATTTCACTTATGGCATAATCTCTTAACCAACCGGTTGCAAAAAATGCCAGAACAGCAGAGCCGGCTACTGTTATAGTTCTTACAAGCTGACGGCGAAATCCTCTTATCAATCCCATCAGCAAACCGACGAGGACCAAAAGCCCCGCAATAACGTATATACCGATAGTAATTATCTGGTACATGTCGAGGGAAACTCCGCCTGCCGAAACGATTATCGACTGCAATGCATTGTTCGCATCATTATTCATAATACACCTCTCAACGTATGAGTGAAGGTATCCGACGCCGCCGACAGCGGAACGCATACATACCTCAGCAAATTTTGTGTTGGATATATTTTATCACTGTTTCTATATTATGTCAAGTAAAATGTATTAATTATTCGCGTGCGGCGGACGTACGCATAAAAATATGGCGTAAGAGTTTTTAAAAGTGCTTGCAGTTTTGGGAAAAATATGCTATACTGTATTCACAAAATTATTTTGAAAGGCAGACAGATATGAAACTCAGCGTTCTTACTAACCTTTTTGGCAACCTCTCTTTAGAGGAAGCTCTTACAAAATTTGAAAAGCTCGGCATTGAAGCCGTCGAAATCGGTTGCGGCGGATTTCCCGGAAAGGCTCACTGCGACCCTAAGGTTCTGCTCAATGACGAAAAGGCACTTGCAGACTGGCAAGACACCATAAAGAAGCACGGTATGGAGGTTTGCGCTCTTTCCTGCCACGGAAATCCCACTCATCCCGACAAGGCTCAGGCAGAGGCTTTCCACAACGATTTCGTTGATGCGGTTCTGCTCGCGGAAAAGATAGGAGTTGACACGGTTATCACCTTCTCCGGCTGCCCCGGCGGCTCGCCTGAGGATAAAACTCCCAACTGGGCAACCTGCGCATGGCCTGACGATTTCCTTGCAGTTCTCGACTATCAGTGGAACGAGGTTCTTATTCCCTATTGGAAAAAGACCGCGGAATTTGCAAAGGCGCACGGCGTTACCAAGATTGCATTTGAGATGCACCCCGGATTCTGTGTTTACAATCCCGAAACCCTCCTTAAGCTTCGCGCAGCGGTAGGCGACGTCATAGGCGCAAACTTTGACCCCTCTCACCTTATATGGCAGGGCATCGATCCCGTTGCGGCAATAAGAGAGCTCAAGGGCGCTATTTATCACTTCCATGCAAAAGACACCAAGATTGACAAATACAACACTGCCAAATTCGGTGTTCTTGATACCAAGCATTACAGTGACGAGGCTAACCGCTCCTGGATATTCCGCAGCGTTGGCTACGGCAACGGTCTTGACTACTGGCGCGATATGATTTCCAATCTCCGTCTTGCAGGCTACGATAAGGTCATGTCTATCGAGCACGAGGACAGCCTTATGACTCCCGACGAAGGACTCTGCCATGCAGTTGCATTCCTTAAGGAATCTATCATAAGAGAGCCTAAGCCCACTACTATGAGCTGGGCGTAATTCTCTGAATTTCAGGATTTCTTCCAATATTACCGAATAAAAAACGGGTAGGGACACTTTTCGGTGTCCCTACCTTTAATTTTACTGTTTCACAGTTTTGTCAGTCCGGAAGCTTCTTGTATTCACTAACGAGACTTTCGAGTGTTGACTGCTTGAGTCCTACCTTTTCATCGTAAAAATCGCTCATACTCTGCATCTTGTAGTCCTCATTAAGAAGAACGTTATGCCATCTGTTACTAAGAGCACTGTAGTCAATCCCCCGGTTGAAGAATGCTATAACGTCCTCGAAGTGCTTATCGAAACCGTCGGTCAGACTTGAGCGAAGAAGCTTAATCATATCTTCATTCTCCTCTAAACCTGCGGTACCGAGAAGCTCTGCATAGTATTCCTCAACGATTTGTGCAGAATTCTGCGACTGATAGTTAAGGAATGCCGTACACTGAGTGAACTTCTTGGTGATAGTCGAGATACCGCCTGCACCGCCGGAGGTATGTATCTGAGTCTGATAAGGATCTTCAATCTTGTTGCTGTCATTATCAAGGTTGGTGTATACGGGAACCGGCACAACGCCGAATCCGCCGCCTTCGTTCATCATTTCCTGATACGCTGTGCTCTCAAGGTTAGCAACGGTAATGATGCCGCCGAACAGAAGCGAGTGAGCTCTGAAAGCGTCTGTGATGGGCTGAACGCCGAAAGTAGTTGCAGTTCCGTCCGTCTCACCGCCGAATATCTTGTATACCTCGCCAACGAATGCCTCGAGGTCATCGTTGGTTTCGGGATAGGAGTATTCCCACTTGGATTCATCCTGGTTCCAGGTCTTCTTTATGATTTCAAGAGTGTTTGAGTACATAAGACCCGAAGCCATCATACCGCCGGAGCTGTCAAGCGCGAAGCCGAGAACATCGTCACCGACTTCCCAAAGTCCATCACCGTCATCCTCTGCTATCTCGTTGCAGTACTCTCTGAGTCTTGCATAAGTCCAGTCACCGTTCTTTACCTCTTCAAAGAAATCGCTCATATCAATAAGACCGTCATCGTTTAAGTCCTCCAGCATATCTGGAGCAATAGTGTTATAAAGAGTTTTATCAACGGGAACCATGTACATTGCACGGGTAATGTCGATAAAGTAATCGGAAGCTATAACGTAAAGCTTTTCATCGGAGAGAGCAAGAGAGGACATAAGGTCGTACATATAGCCCGAATGCTCAATACCCATATTATAAGCCGCGTCGTTTCTTAGGAAGAAGTTACCGATGCTACCGGTGCCTACGGTGCTTCTGCTGTCGGAGAGCAGGTTTGCAAACGAGCCCTTAAGAGATGCACCTAGCATATCCGACATAAAGTTACAGTAGATGTCAGGGGAGTAGTCAGACTCATTCTGAACCTCTTCGTAAATAGTGTTCATTGCGTTAGCCCAACCGTAAAGCTCGTTATCAGTACCGTAGTAGTTGTAGATAACGGTAAGCGATGTGTTAGCATATGCGTTGGCGTTTCTCATTTCGACGAGGTCATCAAGAGTCATTCCCTTATCAGTCGAAGCAGCCCCCTCAACCATTCTTTTTGTAGCAGGAGCAATTCCGGCACTGGGGCACTCTGTGAGCTGCATTCTGAGAGTATCGGCTTCGTAGTCAATATAATTCCACCAGTAGCTTGAGAACACCCATTTTGCAACCAAGGTGATATCCCCTGTCATTCCCTTGGGAATAACGGTGTCAGTAGCAAATTCGCCACCGTTCATCGACCAGCCTCTGAAGGCGTAATCGTCTTCGTCGGGCATATTGGGAACCGTTACCCTGTCTTCAACCGTATACGAGGTCGGCAAGCCTCCCGTCGTTCCGTATTCGGTTTGATAGGTTATGTTATAGGTTATAATCTCATAATTTGCGGTAAATTCAAGATTTCCCGCACTTCCCTTCGGGACAGTCACCGTAAGCTTCGGTGTACTCTGTCCTTCATAAGTCCAACCGGTAAAGGTATAGCCGCGCTTGGTGGGTGCTGTGAGGGTTATGGTGTCGCTGAGAACCGTGTAGCTTCTCGGGTTCGTTGCCGAGCCGCCGTCAAGATTATACACGATAGAGTAATCCAGGAGGCGCCAGCTTGCCGTAAGCGTTATCTCTCCGGTTACGGTGTGGCCTGCGAAGTTCCATGCCTCGCCGTCTATATACCAGCCTATAAGCTCGTAGCCCTTTCTTTCTATTTCGGGCTTTTCTGCCTTCTGACCGCTGATTACCGTCTGAGCAGCAACGGTTTGGTCAAAACCGGTCACGAAGCTGACCTTATATTTGACCTTTTGGGCAAGGTTTCCGTTTACGAGGTCGTAAAGCCAATCCTCCTCGGTGCCGGAATAGTCAAACTTCTCCTTGAACAGCTCGTATGCACTCTTTCCGTCCTCGCCGCGAATGTTTCCGAGCGTCATAACGGTATCATCCGTAAGAGTTATCACAAGCTCCGAGCTATCCGAGATTGTTATGTTGGCTATACCAACGCCGTCCTCTCCGTCCTTGCCTACGACTTTACCAAGATTAATCTTCTTACCGTCGGTATAGGAGATAACGAGCTCACCGGCAGCGTTTATCTTACTTTCGGTGATGCCGATTCCGTCCTTACCCTTGATATTACCAAGGTTGATTTCGGAGCCGTTGGTAAGAGTCATTGAAAGCTCGCCGGACTCGGTCAGTGCTGCGCTTTTTATGCCAACGCCGTCCTCTCCGTCCTTACCGACGACCTTACCGAGATTTATCTGCTTACCGTCGGTATAGGAGATAACGAGCTCACCCGCGGTGTTTATCTTGCTTTCCGAGATACCGACTCCGTCCTTGCCCTTGATATTACCAAGGTTGATTTCGGTGCCGCTCGTAAGAACCAAAACGAGCTCTCCCGAATCCGTCAGGGAGGCGTTATCTATTCCGACTCCGTCCTTACCGTCTCTTCCGACAACTCTTCCGAGATTTATCGTACTTCCGTCTGCGAAGCCGAGTATCAGCTCACCGCTGTTGTTGATATATGCTTTGTTGAGGTGGTTCGCGCCCTTATGCGAATACATTTTGCCAAGGTTCACCTCTTTATTCGACATAAGCGAAATCCGAAGCTCCTCGTCATCCGACAAGCCAACCGACTGGATACTGTTCTTGTCGGTTTCTCCGACCTCCATTTTACCTATGCTGCTGCCGATATTGACCTTGCCGCCTCCGGAAAATTCAAGAATAAACTCTCCGTCATCGTTGACCGTGACGTTTTCTATTCTTTCTTTTTCTCCGAGGTTTGAAACCGTAAACACGGACCTGTCGCCGTTTTCATAGGTAACGGTATAGATATCATTGTTTCCGCTCATATCCGTTTTTTCAACGATAATTCCGCTCTGATTGTTAAAGGGATTGAGCGCTATGAATATTACTGCCGCAATAATCAGAACGAGTCCTGCCGCAATAGCGGAGAAGACCTTGGGATTCATTCCCAGAATGCTGCGCTTTTTGCGAACGGCAGTCTTTTTCTGCATAAGCTCGTATCTTGTTGCAGTGTGCTCTTCGATTATATCATCGTCTATTCCGGATATAACTGATAGAATTTTCTCCTGCTTATCCAAAATTAAATCCCTCCTTTTCAAGTCTGGCCTTAAAGCTCTCTCTCATTTTAGAAAGATTTCTGAAAACGGTTGCCTCTCCAACCTCAAGCATTGCTGCTATTTCGGATATCTTGTCCGCATAATAGTAGCGGCAGACGAACATAAATGCATCTCTTTTCGTCTGGCTGCGCAAGAAGTCGTTCAGTATAGCCGAGATTTCCTTTACCGCAAGCTCGTCCTCTATATCATAAGAGCATTCTATGCAACCCTCAACCTCTCCCAGAGATATCTGCATTTCCGTCGGAATCCGCTTCATTGCGCTGTTTTTTCTGAACTTATCAATCGCGAAATTTCTGGTTATTTTTGCAATAAATGCAAGAAAGACGTTAGGTCTTGCCGGCGGTATTCTTCGCCAGGTTTCAAAATATGTATCGTTTACACAATCCATACTCTCAGGGTCGTCGTGTACGATATTATAAGCTATCGTATAGAGGTAATTTCGGTATTTCCTATCCGTTTCCTTGATTGCAGATTCATCGCGATTCCAGAAGAGCTCCACAATCTTATCGTCTTCAAGACGCGATTGCAAATTGATATTACCCGTTTCTTTCATAGTTAACCTTCTTTCATTGTCTATCCGGTACCCCAAGCAAGCACAGAAGCATAACCCCGTTTTCTCCGTTTCGCCCCGACGGGAGCTGACCGTTGAAGTCCCTTATATATAAAAGACGGAATTCAAAGCGAAAAACTATCGTGTTTCACAAAAAAATTAAAAAATTTATTTATTCATTAAAAATTATCGTACGCGAGCCTTTGCGCCGCAGCCTTTTCCTCGAGGCTCAAGGTGCTCGGGTCGGTTATATAAATTTTCCCACGAAGAGTAAACCCCGCCTTTTCCAAGGCTTTTTGCATAGGTTTATTATCTGCGTGGGTATCTATTCTGAGGCTTCCGTGCTCTTTAAGCATTTGTGCAAAAATGAATGTGGCAACGCCCCTTCCGCGTGCCGTGGGAGATACTGCAACGCGGTGTATAATCCCATACGGCTCAGCCGTTCCCCAGCTGCCTTCGTAAATCCGGTCATACGTGGGGTCGGTGCCGTATGCCGTATAAAACACCGCAAGAGGCTCATTCCCCTCGCAAACTACTCGGCAGGCACCGACGGCAATATCCTCTTTGATAAGCTCGGAGGGAGGATATCCCTCACCCCATTGGTCAGGATTTCCGCACTCGCGCATGAAAGCTCTCGCTGCAGCGTATATCTTGAGAATTTTCTCAAAATCACTCAATAAAGCTTTTCTTATTCTCATCTTTTCGCCCTTTAACAATTCTTTTTTGACCGTCTGCAAGGCAGATACGGATATCTGCCGATGCATATCAGTCAATTACCTTATAGCCGGCATTTTCGATGCAGGTGCGAATGGCAGCTTCGTCTGCTTCGCTTCTGACGGTTATTATGGCATCTGCGCGCTCGTGGCTTACGTCTGCACTAATAACACAATCCAAGGACTCAAGTGCCGACTTCACTCTGCCGGAGCAATGAGGACACATCATTCCCTCAATTTTTACGGTGATTTGCATATTCATATCCTCCTGTATGCATTTGGTTTCGGTTTTTTCGTATTTTATCATTGTATCACGGTTTTGCGCTGCTTTGTCTTCACACTTATCTTTGCATTTCGTCCGCGAGAACAGATTTATCGAAAGCGAGCTGATAACGACAAGAAAACTCGACACGCTCATTGCCGCTGCGGCAAACATCGGCTGAAGCGTCCACCCCAAAATACCGGAGAAAACGCCTGCCGCAAGAGGAATGCCGACTATATTGTAGCAAAATGCCCAGAACAAATTAAGGTATATATTCCAAAGAGTTCTTCTGCCAAGACGCAAGGAATCGCATACCGAAAGAATTGAGCCGGACGATAGCACGACCCCCGCAGAGTCTATCGCTACGTGGGCCCCTGCACCGATAGCGGCACCGACGTCTGCCACGGTTAAAGCAGGTGCGTCGTTAACTCCGTCACCAACCATCATCACCCGTCCTTCAGGCTTGAGCTCCTTGATATATTCGGCCTTCTCCGCAGGAAAAACGCCCGCTCTGAATTCTTCAATTCCAACGCTTGAGGCAACAGCTGCGGCGCATCTTTCGTTGTCACCGGTGAGCATGACCGTCCGCACTCCCATGCGCGATAGAATTTTGACGGCTTCTTTGCTATCGGGCTTTATTCGGTCAGAAAGAGCTATGATTCCCAAAACTTTACCGTTTTCCGCCAAAATGAGAGGTGTTTTTCCTCCATCTGAAAGCTTATCGACCGAGCCTTCGATTTCAGTCAAGTCCCCCTGCGCAAGCCTGCTTTTTATAAACTGAGCGTTGCCGCAAATAACGTTGTTTCCGCATATATAACCCGACACGCCACCCGCCATTGCCGAAAATCCGTCGGCTGAATATTCCACGCCTCCAAGATTTTCTTCCGCGTATCTCACGACAGCACGAGCCAGAGGGTGCTCGCTCATTTTTTCAAGTGCCGATGCTTTGGCGAGAATTTCGCGCTCATCAGCACCGAAGCATATTACAGTATCCACGAAGGGCTCGCCCTGTGTAATAGTACCGGTCTTATCAAGCACTACCGTTTTTACTTTTCCGCAAAGCTCAAGTGCCTCGGCATTTTTATATAGTATTCCGTTTTTTGCTCCGACTCCGCTGCCTACCATGACCGCGACCGGCGTTGCCAATCCTAAGGCGCAAGGACAGCTGATTACCAGAACGGAAACCGCACAGCTGAGAGCATAACCAATTCCCGAGCCAAGTGCCAGCCATACGGCAAAGGTTACGGTTGCTATAATAATTACCGCCGGCACGAACACGCCGCATACCTTATCCGCTGCCTTTGCAACAGGGGCACGGCTGCCCGCAGCCTCCCTGACGGTTTTTAAAATTTCAGATACCGCAGTCCCATCTCCGACTCGCTCCGCACGCACTTTAAGATACCCGGAAAGCAACACGGTACCGCTGTAAACCTCAGAGCCTGCTGACTTTTCCTGAGGCAGACTCTCTCCTGTCAGACTCGCCTCGTTCACGGTACCCTCGCCGAAAATCACCGTGCCGTCGGCAGAAATATGCTCGCCCTGTCTGACAATTACTATATCACCTACCGCCAGCTCGGAGGTGTTCACGGTGTATTCGGCACCATCCTTTTCCACCGTCGCCATTTTGGGTGTCAGCAGCATAAGCTCCTCTATAGCGCTTGTGGTTTTTCCCTTAGCAATTCCCTCAAGAAGCTTACCAACCGATATCAGCACCAGTATCATAGCCGCAGATTCGAAATACAACCCGTGTAGCTCGGCCGCAGCACCCGACGCGTCGCCATTGGAAACTTTAACCGTCATTACCGCAAGCTTTACCGTGCTGTAGAGGAAGGATACGCCCGAGCCGAGTGCCACCAGAGTATCCATATTAGGCGAAAGCTTAAATGCAGCCTTTGCACCGTTTATAAAGAAATTGCGGTTTATGATTATTACAGCCCCCGACAGCAAAAGCTGAATTATTCCTATTACTTGCGGGGCGTGCTCTATTGACGAGGGCAACGGAGCCTGCCACATATTGTGCGCCATTGATATATACATCAAAAGAAGCAGAAGAGGAACAGAGCTTATAAGCCTTGATACATATGAGGGCGTGCCGATTTTTCGTCTGCTTGAGGCGTCTGCGACGTCTGCCTTCGGAGAAGCTATTGCATATCCTGCGGCAATTACGGCAGATACTATATTTTCCTCTGCCTCATCTCCGAGAACCGTCAGGGTTCCGAGCAAAAGATTGACCTCGCAATGCTCAACGTCGGCAAGCACGCTTACCGCACGCTCAACCCGTGACGAGCAGGCAGCGCAGCTCATACCTGTGACCTCGTACGTTCTCTTTTGCATTTTCACCCCTCCTCGCATAATTTTTTCGTTGCGCTCAAAGCGCATTTTTTTAATTTGATTATATACCGCATGCTCGCTGTTTGTCAAGAAATAAAATATATAGGATATATTTTTTACAAAAGTAATGTATTTTTTTGA
This sequence comes from Eubacteriales bacterium, assembly GCA_045588085.1. Taxonomy (GTDB): domain Bacteria; phylum Bacillota; class Clostridia; order Oscillospirales; family CAG-272; genus UBA1740. The sequence continues at coordinate 23,347 of JAZNDN010000063.1, read as the reverse complement.
AAAGTATGCTAAAATATTGTTATCAACCGAATAAAATACACAAATTCACAGCAAATGCACCTATATCGGACGGTGCGAAAGGAGTATTTCATGGAACGAAGCTTCGGAAAAAGAAAAATGACGGTTCTGCTGCTGTTTGGACTCATCGGTCAAATTGCGTGGGCTGTTGAGAACATGTATTTTAATCTCTTCATTTTTAATACTATTGAACCTAATCTGTCGGCAATTACTCTTATGGTTCAGCTCAGCGCAATAACCGCAACACTAGTAACGCTCATTGCAGGCACAATCTCGGATAAGCTCGGCAATCGCAGATATTTTATATCTGTGGGTTATATTATTTGGGGAATTACCGTCGGTGCATTCGGTTTTATCTCTCCGGTCATGTTTGAAGGTATATTCGGACTTGAATACGCCGCGGCAGTACGCGCAGCGCTGATAACCGTCATTATAGGCGACTGCGTTATGACGCTCTTCGGCTCAACTGCAAACGATGCGGCATTTAACGCCTGGATTACGGAGAACACAGCATCCGGCGAGCGCGGTAAAATAGAAAGCATTTTATCTATTCTGCCTCTCATTTCAATGCTTATTGTGGCAGGTGGATTCGGTATTTTGGTATCCGCAGTTGGTGACTATGCGCCTGTATTCCTCGGGCTTGGAATTGTGATAGCCCTATCGGGTGTCGCGGGAATTTTCGTTATCAAGGACAGCGAAAGACTTGAGAAAAACGGAGGTCTTGCAGATATAATTTACGGTTTTCGTCTGTCTGTCGTAAGGGAAAACAAAAAATTCTACATTACCCTTCTCGTAATGTGTATATACGGTATAGCGTGTCAGATTTTTATGCCTTATTTAATAATTTATATGGTTAATTACCTCGAATTCACCGCTCTTGAATACAGTCTTGTTTTCGGGCTTGCAATAGGCGTCGGTGCCGTTATAAATCTTATTCTCGGTAGGCTTTCTGACAAATGCTCCAAGGCGAAGCTTCTGTATCTGGCATCGGGAATATTCGCTGCGGGACTTATCCTTATGTACTTAATGAAAGGAATGCCGAAAACCGCAACGCTAATACTCTTCGGCATATCCGGCTTCATTATGATTTGCGGATATATTTACGTTTCCGCGCTTGCCGGAGCTATTATGAGAGAAAGCACACCGGAGGGTGAGGCAGGAAAGCTTCAGGGTGTGAGAATGATTTTCTCGGTTCTTATTCCTATGCTTCTCGGCCCAATGATAGGCAATGCAATAAACGCTGCAAGAAAAATACCTCTACCAAACGCAGAAACAAACCCCGATTCAATGACTACTCTGTATATTCCTGCACCCGAAATTTTCCTTGCTGCCTGCATTGCAGCGGTATTGATGTTTGCTATCATTCCGCTTCTGGTCAAGCAAGAAAAGCACGACGGTAAAAAATAAACGCAACAAATATAAAACGGACAGAGGCATATTGATGCGCACCCAAAAGCTTATACACTTTTGGAAATGCATATCATTGCTCTGTCCGTTTTTATACCGTAAAATGCGGCAATGCTGAATTATACGCCCCGCCGTGTGCCTTATTCTTCCTTGTTCCAATCGCAAAGGAAGAGAACGGCATAGCTCAAGGTAAGGTGAAACAGTGACGTATTCCACTTGGAGTCCTTGCCCCAGCCCTCGTAGGTTCTGGTAGCTCCCTCCGAAAGCGTTCTGCCCCAGGTCTTTTCACTCTTTATATAATCGAAAATTTTATCCTTCATTCCAAGCTTTCTTAGCCCCTCAAGGAATGGATATGCACCGAACAGCATGACGCTGTCGTAGCCTCTTTGGTCTATGAGGGCAACGATGTTGTCGGCAACGCTCTTATTGGGATATATTTCGTACATGAGAGGAAATACGTTTCCGACAGCACTTATATGAGAGGAGCTTACACTGTCGCGGAAGAGCCCTGTGGACTTATCAAGAAACGCCTCAAAGAAAGCCTTTTCCAGCGGCTTTGTGTCGCGATATTCGGATTTACCAAGCACCCGTGCAATTTTATTCATATATTTTAGTGCTCCGATATAGTGAGCGTTTATCGCAACGTGGCACTCATGGCATACCTTACCCTCAGCAATATCAACGTCATATCCGTCGCGATAATTCGGAGGCCACTCTACAACGCACCATTTATCAAAATCAGAAACCAGACCGTTTTCCTTTTCATAGGTTTCACGGTAATAGTCAAGCACATCACAAAGGGCGCCGTATTTTTCCTCAAGATAGCTGATATCGCCGGAAAATTGATAATAGGAATAAAGACAGTAGTACATCATCAGCGGATATTCCGCAATCTCCTGCATCATAGAACAGCTGGCACAGGTCATAAGACCGCGGTTAACAAACGACGATCGAAGACTGTCATCTATAAGCTTTTTGAGCATTGATGCATCATGCGTGAGGACTGTATAGGCAAGCGCCGTATAGCATCCGTCACCAAGATAATTGCCCTTCTCACGCTCCATGCAGTCCTGGATTACCTCCTGACAGCCGTATTTGAGCGAATCGCGGCAAAGCTCCCAGACTTTAAGAAGAGTCGGGTCGTCAGTATTAGGCTCTGCCATGCATTCAAACGGGTAATATCTTGCTATTAACTTAACACGCTCCAGGGTTGTGCCCTCCGGAAGCTCAAGCTTTGCATATCTGAATGACTTATAATCGAACTGAGAAAGCTTATCATTGCCTCCCGAGAGAAGCCATTTTTCGAGGTAAGTGCAGTTGGCTCTGAGCTTATATCGCACCTCACCGTTTTCGTCAAGCTCCTGTGCAAAATACAGAGTTATTTCATCACCGGCTCTGCCCTTCGCCTCTGCGACAAAATATCCGACGTAAATTTTACCGAAATCGAAGGTTACAGAATTCCCTTGCCAACTCTCGCTGACAGGCAAAATTTCCTCAAAGGTGAGCATCTTGGTCGGCTGAGCAAACAGTCCGTAATCAACGAACTCTCGGAACTCGGCATAATCCCAATCTCCGTCGTTATAATCGGGAAGCTCAAAGCCAACGTGTGCAGATGAGGAATCGTATTTTTCCATAAACTGAGTATCGTATCCCACTATCCCGCACGCCTCATAGCCGGAATGGTAAGCAACCTTAAATTGCTCGTCGCTGCACAGAAGAGTTTTACCGTTTTGCTCAATATCAAGTATGAGCCCATGCATATCGTCAGCACTGACGAATACTCTGTTGACAAGCCCCTGATAATATGTATGCACTGCCAGAGTATTCTCCCCGAGCACGATATATTCGCTTATATCGATTTCGTTGTAGTAGTAATGAAAACGATATGCCGGAGCCGGTCCCATCGCCACGAATTTTCCGTTTATGTAAAGCTTATAATAGTCGTCTGCCGAAATAAAAATTTTAACACGCCCCTCGCCAGACGTGAAGAATTTGCGTCTGAACAGTATATGCGAATTTTGGGGTGCATTGGATATTATTTTCTTCTTGTCAAGTTGACGGTGGAATACGTTCTGAGGCTCTCTTTTCGAAAAATCCTTACACGTTATCCATTTACCCTCAAACGCATGTGAATGCGTGTTTATATTTTCCTCTTTCATCTTTGCTCCTCTTTCATACAGCGTTTTTTACATTATACATTATTTTAAATCGTGTGTCAATGCTTACGGCTTTCGATATTTGCTTCGTCACCTTCAAGCAAAATTTACTCTAGTTTATTGACTTTAACAGCGCGCAGTAATATAATTAAGTCAAAGAATTATCGTGAGGTAGAACACCGTGGCAGAAAAGATAGGACCGCTTACAACCGACGAGGAGTTTTTCAGCGCGCTCAACGATGGTGAACCCACCATTGCAATTGCGAAAGGACTTATCTCGGAAGGCAAAAAGAAGCAGGCGTATGATATTTTTCACAGGCATATTGCGTCCAACATCGCACCGTATAAATTTTATGCGATAGCAGGCAGAGAAAGAAAGCCGAAAATGACCGACGCATTGCGCAAGACCGCTGAACGTGCTATGCACCACGATATGATAAGCTGCGGAGTTCATATGCAGTTTGGCGAGAAAATCATTTGGGATTCCAACCCCACACCAAACAAGTACAAGGAATGGCGCTGGCAGCTTTCAAGACACGTTGAAGCTTTGATGCTAGCGCGTGCATATCGTGCCGAGGGTAACGAAGCCTATATAAAGGAAGCTTTAGATATGCTCACCAGCTGGATAGAGCAAGCACCTCATGAGCCATATGACAGATTTCCTTACGACGACACGCTTTGGCGTACGATTGAATGCGGTATACGTCTTAGCCATTGGGTTGAAATCATATATTCCGCTATACCAAGCCATCACCTCACACCTGAGGTCACAGTAACTATCTTCAAATCGTTATACGAGCATTGCATGAGAATAACTACCAGCTACACTCACGGCAACTGGCTTATGATGGAGATGAACGGTGTTGCTCTTGCCAATCTTTTATTCCCCATTTTCAAAAAATCAGAGGAATGGGTAAATAGCGTTATAGAAAAGCTTACAAATTCAATCTGCCATCAGATATATCCCGACGGTGCTCAGTATGAGCTTGCACCGGGATATCAAGGTGTCGTGCTTTCCAATGCGGCAAGCATCGAGATGACACTCAGCCTTTGGGGCAAAAGGCTACCGGAAGAATATTACGATTCGTTCCGTAGTTCCATGGACTATTTCCTTAAAATGACAATGGCAGACGGATTCATTCCGCCGACGAACGACAGCACCTCCCACAGCGGTTCTTCCAGTATAAAGGAATACGCAAAATATTACGGTTGCTCAGAAGATGCGAAATGGTTGGCAACCGACGGAAAAGATGGCACGCCCCCGGACTTTAACAGTACTCTTCTCGCTTACGCCGGCTTTGTTACCTTCCGATCGGGCTGGGGCGAGGGACACGTATCCGCATTCTTTGACGGAGGAAAATTCGGCAGAGATCATAACCACGAGGACAAGCTCAATTTTCTTATTTACGACTCTGATGGACCTTTGCTTTACGAGATGGGCGCTTATGCCTACGACGATTCTCCCTACCGCAAATTCGCCCTTAGGTCTCAGGGGCACAACGTCATTCTTGTTGACGGGCGCGGTCAAAACCGTCTTTCCACAAAGAATTGGAATGAAGCCTCATACGTTCACGAAAAGGAGCCCCTGCTTTACTTTGAGGATTCTGAAGCGGTGTTTGCATCCGCAAAATTCGACGATAACTACGGATACGAGGGCTATGATGCCGAAGCGACGTCAAGGTGCGCTGTGCATGAGCGTTCGGTTATAATGCTCAAAGGAGAGCTGCCACGCGACACGATGTACCTCGTCCTTGACAAGCTCAGTTCCCTCGACGGTGAAGAGCACAGATACGATGCCCTTTGGCACATGAACGTTCACGGCTTTTCCGACGGGGAGCTCTGTGCATCGTCCGAAAGAATCTCATTTATAAGCTCAGGATTCGAGTCTATGATTCGCGAGGTCGGTGTTACCGACGGTGAAATTCCCGCAGGAATAATCTCGCCTTCGTTTATACAAAACGAGTTTTATCCCGCGCCCCAGTACACGCTCAGCGCGAGCGGAAAAGATGCAAATTTCGCCACACTTTTCATTCACACCTCGCTTGAAAAATCCCACGTCAAATCGGTAAGCTTTGACGGTGAGTGCGCAGTGCTTACATATAAAGACGGCAGCACAAAGAGCTTTTGCCTCGAAGAATACAAGAAAAAGGCAAAAAAACAAAATAACTAAAAACTAAAAGCAAGCCGAAGATTTCTCGGCTTGCTTTTAGTTTTCATGCTATTTAAAGTCCCGTCTCAAAGCGAGGCGGCTATTGCAACGATTCGTTTAGCTGATTCGGCAAGAGATGATATAACACCGTATTCTTCCTTCGAATGCGCTCTTTCTCCGGCAACACCGATAGAATCTATACACGGTATGCCGTATGCAGTGACGTCGGATGCATCGGAGCCACCGTTCCTTTTCCCTGTCACAAGCGTTGACAATCCGTTTTCAGCGAAAGCCGCGTTAGCCTTTGCCAGAAGCTCAAGATTTTTAGGGCAAGGCTCCATTGCCGGACGCAAATTAGTCATTTTCACCTCGCAGCTGCATCCCGGTACATATACGGCATCTGCCACTCTTTGTATAATGGCTTTGGCACGCTCAAGGTCGCTTTGCGACGGAAATCTGACGTCAAGTGAGAACTCGCACTCCCCGGGAACAGTATTTTTTGCGCTTCCGCCTTTTATAATGCCGCAATTAAACGTCAGACCGCCATCTTCTTTTACCTTTTCAAGCTCTATAAGCTTATGCGCTGCCTCAACAACGGCACTCGCCCCCTCACGCGCACAGTATGAAGCATGGGTTGAAATACCGCTTACACTGAAGCTGAATCCGGCAATTCCCTTTCTTTCCATACACGCCTTACCGCTAAAGTATTCCTCATGACCTTCAAGGTTAAGAAAAGCCACGGCATCCTTTGCCGCATCGCAGATAAGACGGATAGGCTCCTTATTGTCAATTCCGCTACCTATTTCCTCGTTGGATTGAAGGAGCATCATAATCGGACGCTCTGTATAACCGCACTCGGCAAGTGCGTGCATTGCAAGAAATCCCGCAACGACTCCTCCTTTACAGTCCATCGTACCCGGGCCGTAGATACGGTCACCCTCTCGCTTTACCGCGGGCGTGCCGAAAAGTCCGATAGGATGAACGGTATCAAGATGCCCCGAAAGAGCAATGGGTGCTTCCGCTGAATCCGGGTTCATCGTTATGCAGACGACATCACCAAATTTCTGCTGTGCAAAGCGTTTGATGCTCCAGCCCATTTTTTTGGAAAGCGCAACCAAATAATCACTTACGGCATCAACCCCCTCCTTATAAGCAGATGGGCTCTCTATGTTACATATATCCTCCCACACGTCAACGTATGAGGAATTCAATCGGTCAATGACCGAAAATACGCGGGAACAATCCATACCAATATCTCCTAATATTTTTTACATACTAACACACTTCACACGTTATGTCAAGTGTCAAGGGTTTAAAATTACAATTTATTACATTCCGCCAAGCACATAAATCCGAAAAGCAAAAATTTGATACATCGGCTGGCTCTATAAGCCAAAACGCAGCTCCCCATCACCGCTAATTTAACACGGTTGGTGGGGAGCTTTGCTTTTTAATCGGCAGGAGCCGAGCTGTCGCGTCTTAAGGCATTATAAACCTCAAGAAAATTATTCGTGAGAATCGTATCAATTCCCATGTCAAGATAACGGCGCGCCTCTTCTATATCGTCGGCATAGAACACGTTGCATCTTATTCCGTTTGCGTGAGCCTTGTCAACCATCTCCTGATTGAAATACGGCTTGAAGAGCTGAACCTTATGAACTCCAAGCTCAATTGCTCTGTCCACTATGCCGTAAGGTCTTGAGGCGTTGTGACCCACACATATCGGAATATCGGGAGCGTATTCCTTGAACTGCCGAATATAGCTATCGACAGAAACCATGAGATAGCAATGACCTGCACAATCGTAGGCTCTGATAAGGCCTATAAGCTTTTTCATCATATCCTCTGGGTAAAGGTCTGCGTCCGGCAAGGGTTTTATATGTATATTCATAATAACTCTGCCGGAAAGCTTCTGCAAAATTTCCTCAAAAGTCAACACGGGTAGGCCTTTATACGCTTCACTGAACTTTGCGCCGAAATCAAGCAGCTTAAGCTCGGCAAGCGTGTGCTCGTAAACCTTTCCGCTGCCGTTGCTGACTCTGTCGAGCGTGCTGTCATGACAGGAAACAAGCTCTCCGTCGGCAGTCGGCCATAGGTCAAATTCTATTTCCTCAGCACCAAGCCCCTGCGCCATAGCGAGTGCCGGCATAGTGTTTTCCGGTGCAACTCTGCTAAATCCACGATGGGCGCAAAGTCTGGGGTATGGCATAACAGCCTCCGGCATAACTACCGAGGCACCGCCATTTCTGTACTGCCAGGGCTTTCTTCCGTACTCTATATAACTGTAATGCGGTGCAGGGGGATTTCCGTATCCGGCAGGTTTAAGATATTTAACACGGGGGTCTATGTCAACGCTACCTTTGCCGAATTTGCCTTTCATATTAAGCAATACTTCACCCTTAGGAGAAACCACCATTGAAGCTCCGCATATATCCGAATCCTCGGAGAACGAAACCGACGAACGGACGACGTATGCATTAGTGTTATATGCAAGGTGACGGCACATAATTTCTATTGCAGAATGGCTGTCGCTGCGCTGAAGAGAGCAACCGACTATAATATCTACGTTTTTGAGCGCAATATTGGCGAATGCCTCATAAAAATAAAAATCATAGCAGGTAAGGAATGCGTAACGCAAACCGTCAAGCTCCAGAACGTACGGCTCGGACGGACGCATAGTATAGTCGCTGTCGAGCTTAAGAATCTCCATTTCCAAGGGAGGCAGATGCTTTTTAAAGTACTTTCCGGCAAGCTCACCGTGCTTATCAAAAACATAGGTGGTATTACGATACCCGGACGGCTCCTTTGAAAGCGCGTTAACGCAAAGCACAGCTGAACATCTTTTTGCGGTATTACTACACTCATCAAGGAGAGTGTCTATATATTTTTTGTGATAAAAGAGTGTCTGCTCCAGGCTCTCGGTTGCACAAGGAACGTCACTGTACTCGGGGAGCACTATCAAATCCTGCTCCTCGGTGCAACTCCTCAATAAGTTTATTTTGTAATCAAAATACTCGTCCGAGAGGGAAAGGTCCCTCGAATACGGCGGCTGAAATACACAAACCTTCATAACTATATCTCCTAAAGCAGTTTTTGCAAAAACTTAAAATATCTTCTCACAAACGCTCTCTATCACTCCCAAGTCATGAAGAAGCCTTGAGAGAACGTATTTATCTCTTATGTCCTTCGTTGCCTTGAAGACCATGGGCATAATTTCGCGGCTTTGCCCAATTTCCCATACCTCTACCGGAGCATTAAGTTTTCGCAACATATCAACTATATCTGATACACGGGGCAATTCTTCATCAATAATACGAAGAATTTTGTCCCAGTTTGAGATTATTCTCTCAAGGCGTAATGCGTGCCCTTCAAGATCATATTTTCCCTCTTTTGCTTCAAGAGCAATCATAGCGTCGGCACTGTCACCGAGAAGAGCGGAAAGCTCTTTACTATACTGCGCGTAATCAAATTTTGAGGCGTATTCCTTTGCACGCTGCATATCGGGAATTACGGTTTTCAGCGCATCGTAGCCGCGCATTGCCGCAACGGTTCCAACTGCACACTGTATTCCGTGCAAATCCTGAGGTTGTCCAAGACTCACCGCGCGCATGTCAAACACATGAGATATATAATGTTCAACACCGGATACAGGACGCGACACGCCTGCATACGTTGCGGCAATTCCGCTTATAACCAGTCCGTAAAAGACAGCTTCGACAGCGGACTCATCCCTGCCGGCAAGCCCCTCGGCATTGTCAACGCAGGTTTTTAAGGCGTGCCTTATCAGTTTTGCTATCTCTTCACAGTAATATTCTCCGGTTACGATATTGGCAACACGCCATTCACATATACTTATGTATTTTGCGAGCATATCACCGAATCCCGCAAGCATCATTCTCATAGGGGCGTTCTTTAGAATATCGGTATCTCCGATTATTACGTCGGGCATCTTGCTGTTAAGAGAAACCTTAAGCCCATCTCTTATCATTGATGAGGTTGCAGAAGCGTATCCATCCATAGACGGTGCGGTTCCCAAAATGATATAAGGCTTACCGGTTACCAAGCTCACCATTTTACCCAAATCGTTTATGACACCTGAACCAACTCCAACTATAACGTCGCAGGATGGGTCGTATCTCATCATCAAAGAGCCGAGGGAAGACTCGTCCGGTTCAGATACCTCACATGAAAGTCTGGCAACAATCGACGGAATTCCGCTTTCGTTAAGTATTCTGACCGCCTTTTCAGCAAGCACACCCCACGTAGTTTTATCACAAATCACGAACGCGCAGGTTGCACCCAGAGCACGAGCCTGCTCGCCAAGCTTCTCGGATGCTCCCGATGAACAAAGTATCTTTTTTACAGGGAACTCATGAACCTTTCCGCAGCTGCACATCTTTCCGTCGAGCGCCTTGCATATTTCAATCATAGTATTTCCTCCGAAACGCTTTTATGAATTGCCAATCCGTTTATCTGCATGGATAAGAGTTATATTTATTACTTTATAAGTATACCATACGTTCGGTTGTTTTTCAACATTTTCCCGACAACTTCCCATCAATATTTTAAAAACGGTCAGCGAATTGCGCCATACCCGTCGGACTTGAAATTCACCGCACATTTTGCCTCTTTGATTTCAACCATTAATTGCAAAAATCCTGCAAAATTATATGAGAGTAAGCAAGCGGAGAAAAAAAACAAAAATCCCGCACTTTCGTGCAGGATTTTTTTGGAGGCGCCACCCAGATTTGAACTGGGGAATAGAGGTTTTGCAGACCTGTGCCTTACCACTTGGCCATGGCGCCATATTAAGTTTTATGCTTGGTACCTTGACATTATACCAAAGGGTTTTTGATTTGTCAAGACCTTTTGTAAAATAAATCGGAAAAACGTTGTTGACCGTCTTGCTGCCGTGCTGTATTTTGTTCGCAAAAGCACAAAAAGTTCGCAAAATAACATTTGCTGATTTTATGCGAACGTATATAATGAAATCGGTAGATAATAAGGCAGAAATTTTCGCAGGTATTTTATTGCCAACGGCTTTCTTTGTACTGTGACGTGAGCATATTTTAGTTTTAAATTTCCGTGCGAGCTCCTTTGAGTTGCTCTGCATGGGAATTTTTATTTTCGCCCTGTGTTTTCATCTAATTTTCACAAAAATCACTTTTTTCTTTGTATGTATTGCAAAAAGTATAAATACGGTGTATAATATACGTGTAAAAATTGAATATTCCGTATGACGTGTTCAGGAAAATGCTTTTGCTGCCGAAGGAGTAACGCTCTCAGGTGTCCTACGTGGGATAAGACTGAATACCGACGGAGCTTTGGAGACACCCACTTTGGGGGCCGAAGGTGCAAGCGTAAAACACGCCAAACTCTCAGGCAAAAGGACAAAGATTACTCACTACGGTAAGGTGTATACTCTGCCGTATGGGTTTAGTTTTTTTGACGTGCCGTGTTTTGCGGCGCGTTTTTTTGTTTTCAATGCAGCGTCATCGACGCCTGTGTCACATATAAGCAAAGGAGATAAAATGCAAAAAATTATCGAAATCATTACCGGGGTTAACAACTTTTTAAACAGCGCAGTCTGGGGATTGCCCGGACTGATTCTGCTGATAGGTACCGGTATTCTTCTGACTGTAACCACAAAATTTTTCCAGCTAAGACGCTTTGGGCACTGGTGGAAAAATTCAATCGGCAGCATTTTCAAGAAAAACAGCAGCAGTACAAAGTCAAACGATAAAAAATCCATATCTCAGTTTCAAGCTCTTTGTGCAGCTCTTGCCGCAACTATAGGAACCGGAAACATTGCGGGTGTTGCGGCTGCTATCGTTACCGGTGGGCCCGGTGCGGTTTTCTGGATGTGGATAGCAGCGTTCTTCGGAATGATGACGAGCTTTGCCGAGAACGTTCTCGGAATTTACTACCGCCGTAAGAACTCTGACGGGGAATGGTGCGGCGGACCTATGTATTATTTGCATAACGGTCTCGGTGAGCACTACGGAAAACGCTGGTTAAAGCCCGTCTCAAAGATTCTTGCCGTTCTTTTCGCCCTTTTTGCCATTCTCGCCTCGTTCGGAATAGGCAATATGGCGCAGATAAACAAAATCGTTCTTAACATGGATGCAGCATTCTTCTCCGAGGCATCTTTGGGAACTGTTCCCGGCACAGACATTGATATAATACGCCTTATTATAGGCTTAGTTCTTTTAATTATCGGTGCGCTCATCATTCTCGGTGGTCTTAAGGTTATTGCAAAGGTTTCCGAGATTGTAGTTCCCTTTATGGCAATAGCGTATCTTATAGGCTGTACGGTTATTATCTGTATTAATTGCGGTCAGCTCGGCACGGTGTTCGCTTCTATTTTCAAGTATGCATTCCATCCCACAGCGGTTCTCGGCGGAACGCTTGGCGTTCTTATCCAGAAAACCATGACGCAGGGCTTCAAGAGAGGCATTTTCTCAAACGAGGCAGGTCTGGGCTCCTCGGTTATGGTGCATTCCTCCTCAAACGTCAAGGAGCCTATCAAGCAGGGCATGTGGGGTATATTCCAGGTATTCTTCGACACAATCGTAGTCTGCACAATTACTGCTATCGTCGTCCTTTCCTCAGGCTTCATTAACCTCTCCACAGGCGAACCCTATCCCGAAGCGAACGGTGACACGCTGGTTTCCATGGCATTTGGAAAGCAGTTCGGTACACCCGGAACCTGGTTCATTGCAATTGCTATTCTGTTCTTCGCTTTCACTACCGTTCTCGGTTGGTCGCAGTACGGCTCGAAGGCAGTCGAATACCTCTTCGGCAGGCGCGGCGTTACCGTATACAAAATTATCTTCGTAATAATGATAGTATCCGGTGCGGTTATGGAGGGCGGACTTGCATGGGAGCTTTCCGATACCTTCAACGGTCTTATGATGATACCAAACCTTATCGGTGTCGTTGCGCTCTTCCCTCTCGTTCTGAAAATAACCAAAAACTACACCGACAGAAAAATCAAAGGACTGGATATTCCCCCGATGTACTCCTATGACGAGGATATTCAAAGGGAAACCGAGGATATGCCCGACGAGGATTAATACAAAATATCAAAAGCACGCCTGATGCCGATTTTTCGGTTTTCGGGTGTGCTTTTCGTCATTTGCCTAGGATTCTTAAAATTATTACATCATATTATTGAATTATTCTTCGGTTTATGATACAATTTGTTTATATCACATTCCGACAAATCACGAGGTTTATATGGCGGAGAAAAAATACGATTTCTTCATTTCTTATAATAAGAAGGATTTAAAGCACGCTCGCAGGATTTCGAGCATTATAAAGAGCTCGTCACTGCATTGCTGGTGGCAAGGCGAGGACAGCAAGCAGGAATACGCTCTTGAAATCAAAGAGGGACTTGAATTATCCGAGGCATTTATTGTGCTTTTGTCCGACGGCAGCGCCTCGTCGGAATGGGTCGGAAAGGAAATTCTCCTTGCAATAAGGCTGCACGCCACCTGCGGACTCAAGCTTCTTCCGATTGTCGTAGACGAGCTTAGTGAGGTTGATTACCGTTATTTCCACCAGCTCCTCGGTAATTTCAACTGGCTGTTCCTTAAGGATTATGACAGTGACAGAGAGCTCATACGCGCAATCACATCGCAGGTCAATATACGGCTCGGCGAGTTTGGCGAGAACAGCATTTATTCTGCTGAAATAGAAGCCGAGAAGCAAAGGCTGCGCAAGCAGAATAATCTTTACAATATGTACGCCTCTCCGGTACTTGACGAGCTGTTTGAGAGATGTCAGCGCCCTGCGGTTCTTGACGTCGGTTCCTCAGATGCTGAAAATATCATGTTAAGACTTAACGGCCGTGATTTCTCGCATCTTCTTTGCATTGACAAGGAGCAGGGTAAAATCGCGGAGGCGAAGGAAAATTACGGAAATGACCCGAGAATTGATTTCCTTGTCACCGATATAACAAGAAAAGGATTCGGCTCCTCAATCAAGAATTACGTTGCGGAAAGCGGTATTGGCGGCTTTGATATAATTCACATATCCGCAGTTCTTCTTCATCTTAAAAATCCGACAAGCGTGCTCAAGAGTCTGCTCGCGGTGCTGAAAGTCGGAGGATATATATTCATACAGGACGAGGACGACGGTCTTAACGCAGTTTACCAGCAGGACGATAACGACCCCTGCTTCTTCAGCGATTGCTTCTATATCTGGCGTCATTCCAAGGAATCCGGTGACAGAACAATGGGCAGGAAAATTCCTATTTTTCTGAAAGCTGCGGGATTTTCGGATATACAAATGAGAAGCTCGGTTCTCTCGTCCATTGATTTCGGCGGAGCACTTAAGGAAGATTTGTGGGATTTATACTTCAACCCTGAATTCTGGGTTGTAAACAGCCCTGATTACTTTGACAAGCCTGATGCATTCGAGCGATGCGAGAGCTATATAGCAAAGCATGACGAGCACAAGGAAAAATATATGCGCGGTGAGATTTTCTTAACGCTTGGCGTTCCGATTTTCACCGCAAGAAAATGAAGCATTTGCGGCTCGTGTCATAAAACTCATATAAATCACAGAAGCAAAAAACGGTGACCTCGGAAAAGGTCACCGTTTTCTTTATAAAAAATCATTTATCAATTCGAGCTATTCCCGTTTCTACGGCACAATCGTAAACCGCCTTGGCAACCGTTGCACCTACGCGCTTATCGAATGCCTTGGGGATAATGTAATCGGCAGAAAGCTCCTCATCGCTTACCAGAGAGGCGATTCCGTATGCCGCCGCAAGCTTCATTTCCTCTGTTATAGCCGACGCTCTTGCATCAAGAGCACCGCGGAATATTCCGGGGAATGCAAGCACATTGTTTATCTGGTTGTTGAAATCAGATCTACCGGTTCCCACAACAGCCGCACCTGCCTTAAGCGCAAGGTCGGGAGCAATTTCGGGAACGGGGTTTGCCATCGGGAATACGATAGCACCGCTATTCATTGATGCAACCATCTCTTCGCTTACGATACCGGGCGCCGAAACTCCGATAAATACGTCTGCACCGCGCATTGCGTCGGCAAGGCTTCCGTCAAGCTTATCCTTGTTTGTAAGCTCGGCAAGCTCTGCCTGAGCAAACGTCATTCCCTCCTTGCCCGCAAAGAGTGTTCCTGCCTTATCGCAAAGTATCATATCGCGAACACCGAGCTTAAGAAGGAAGGTTGCAATAGCAATTCCGGCACTTCCGGCACCGTTAATTACTACACGCACCCCGCCTATATCCTTTTTTACTACTTTAAGAGCGTTAATGAGAGCCGCGCCGAGAACTATTGCGGTTCCGTGCTGGTCATCGTGGAATACGGGAATATCGCATATTTCCTTAAGGCGTCTTTCAACCTCAAAGCAACGGGGCGCGGATATATCCTCAAGGTTTATTCCTCCGAAGCTTCCGGAGATGAGGTATATGGTACGTACAAGCTCGTCAACGTCCTTGCTCTTTATGCAAAGAGGAATAGCGTCAACGTCGCCGAAGGCTTTAAAGAGAAGAGCCTTTCCTTCCATAACCGGCATACCTGCAACAGGGCCGATATCTCCAAGACCGAGAACTGCGGTTCCATCGGTAATTACAGCAACCGTGTTCCATCTGCGAGTGAGGTCGAAAGACTTTGACTCGTCCTTCTGTATTTCAAGGCAAGGGGTTGCAACGCCGGGGGTGTATGCAAGCGAGAGGTCGGTTTTATCCTTTACCTCAACTCTTGCGGTAACCTCGATTTTACCCTTCCATTCGTAATGCTTCTTGAGTGATTCTTCAGCGTAGTTCATAACATTTCCTTTCGGTTATTTAGAGTCTAAAATTATTATTCCCAAGGGAACTTATACTGAGTAAGACCGAGCTCGTCTCTTACCTTTATCATCTCTTTCTGAACGCTCTCATTAATCGGAACTCCTGAATCCTTACGGGAAAGCCAAATCTCGTATTCCTTCTCGCCTGCGGTATATATTCTCTCGGCGCCCGGTGCCTTTCTGGAGGCTCTGACAGCACGGATTATATCGCCGGATTTCTTTCTGCAAAGCTCCTCGCCTAAGAAATGGTCGGTATCAATGGCAATGAAGAAATGGCCAAGGTGATAGGGGCGGATATTTCCGTTTTCATCCTTACCGTCGAGATCTTTTCCGTACATACCGTCCTGAAGCGATGCGGAAAGAAGCTCAACTATCATAGCGAAGCCGTATCCCTTGTATCCGCCGAGAGCCTCTCCGATACCACCGAGAGTGGTAAGAGCTGCGGTGCCGTTTCTTATCATCTTAAGAGCCTCGCCCGCATCTCCCTCAACGGCATTTCCGTCAAGGTCAACTATTGTTCCGGGGTGAACGTCCTCGTTTATTCTTGCATAGTACTCAACCTTACCGTTCTGAGTTATAGAGGTTGCACAGTCAAATATGAAATCGAATTCCTCGTCGGTAGGTATGCCTACGGTATAGGGATTGGTGCCGAACATTCCTTCAACTCCAAAGGTGGGAGCAACGGAGGGACGCGCATTGGTGCCTGTCATACCGATGCAGCCTGCCTTGGTTGCCATGCTTGCATAGTATCCTGCAATGCCGTAATGGCAGGAATTACGGACTGCTACCATTCCCATTCCGTATTCCTTGGCTTTCTTTATTGCCATTTCCATGGCACGATAGCCGATAACCTGACCCATACCGTGATGGCCGTCAATAACTGCAGTGGTGGGAGTTTCTTTTACTATTTCAAACTCGGTTACGGGATTCTGAATACCCGCGTTGATTCTGTCTATATAAATCGGCTTAAAGCGGTTGCAACCGTGGGATTCAATTCCGCGTCTGTCGCTCTCAAGAAGAACGTCGGTGCAGATTTTTGCATCCTCTCTGGGAACACCTGTTCCTACAAATGCATCGGTGATAAATGCCTCTGCTGTTTTCCAATCAAGATTCATCTTTGGCATAGCTTGTGATTTCCTTTCGGTAATATATTGATTTTTCTTTACATATCTGTTATACTATATTTGAGCGAAATTGTCAACCGAATAGACTTTTTTGATCAAAACGCTCAGTATATGACAATTTTAGCCACTACCAATGTATGTTTGCTCAAAAACAAAGTCACAGTATTATAACTTTTTATCCCACAACGTAATAGGGAGGGCTCTTATGTCACTCAAGGAAAGAGAATCTATGATAATCGAATATCTTCGCGAGAAGAAGGAAGCATCCGTCGAAGAGCTTTGCCATGCACTTTTTGTAAGCGAGCAAACAATGCGGCGAGATCTATCGGCTTTGAACGCCTCAGGAAGAATTATCAGAACCTACGGAGGTGCGGCTTACCGAAGCGAGCCCGGTGAAAATCTGCCTCAGGAATACCGAGAGCGCGAGCACTACGACGCGAAAAACATAATCGGAAAAAAGTGCCTGCCGCTTATCAACGACGGTGACACGGTCATGGTTGACGGTTCCTCTACAGCACTTGCGCTTCTCCGTGCGCTTGAGGGCAAAAAATACTCAATAGTTCTCGTAACCAACAACGCAAAGGCACCTCTTATTATCGCTGATACCAAAATTAAAATCTTCGTCACCGGCGGTGAGCTTGCTCCTAATGCTTTGGCATACGTCGGAAGCTATGCCGAGGATTTTCTGCGCTCGTTTAATGCCGATATCTGCTTCTTCTCGGTACGCACTCTTACAAAGGACGGACTTCTGACGGATAACGCCCTGGCCGAAAATGCTCTGCGGCGTGTTATGCTTTCACGCTCAAAGCGAAGAGTTTTAATGCTTGATTCTACCAAAATCGGTGAACCGTGTCTTAACACTCTGTGCGGAATTGAAGATCTGACTCATATAGTCAGCGAGATTGATATTTGTGAAAGCTTCCCCGATTTCAAAGAAAAATTTATATAGCCCGACTGTATTTTGCGCAGGTGCATACGTTTGCATCTGCGTTTTTTCTTCATTTTAACAGTACTCTTTTGCTTAATTCACAGTTTGCGCTCCATCACTTTCGTCAATATGAGAATTATACAAAAATATTGACAAAAAAATATCTATTGTTGACTTAATTGCAATAATATGCTAAGATTTATATGTTAAGACATTATCAGCAAAACAGAGTTATATACAAATTTTATTCTGTTTTCAAGAAGGAGAGCAAAATGAAAATTCTGGTATGCATAAAGCAGGTGCCCGGCTCAAGCAACGTCGAGGTTGATCCGGTTACAGGCGTTTTAAAGCGTAGCGGTGTTCAGAGCAAAATGAACCCTTACGACCTTTACGGAATAGAAACCGCCCTTACCCTTGCCGAAAAGCACGGCGGCGAGGTTGAGGTTATCACAATGGGCCCCCCTCAGGCAAAGGCGGTTATCACGGAAGCGGTTGCAATGGGAGCTAAGAGCGGCACGGTGCTTTCGGACAGAAAATTTGCCGGAGCCGACGTTCTTGCAACGGCGTATACCATTTCGCAGGGAATAAAGAAATGCGGCAATTTCGACCTCATAATCTGCGGAAAGCAGACCACCGACGGTGACACCGCTCAGGTTGGTGCCGAGGTTGCCGAATATCTCGGCATTCCCAATATTTCAAACGTTATATCAATCGACGACGTACGCGACGGCAAGCTTTTCGTAACGGCAATGCTTGACAATAAAACCGTCAGACAAAGCGTATTGCTTCCCTGCCTCATTTCTACCGATTCCGATATAAACACTCCCAGACTCCCCTCCTACAAGGTCAAGCGCGCGCTGACTGACGAGGTTGTGACATTCCTTTCATTTGCGGACTTTGAGGATCAGGACGAAAAGCACTACGGACTCGCGGGATCGGCTACTCAGGTTGAGAGAATATTCCCTCCCGAAAAGAACACCGAAAAGCACAGTATTACCGGAAATTCCGAAGAACAGGCAGCAGAGCTTGCAGCACTCGTTGCCAAGCTTAAGCTGATATAAGGAGGCTGCCATGGGAAAATTAGTTATAAACAAGTCATTGGTTAATGCAGAAAACGCAGAGGGCATAGTTAAGCTCTGCCCGTTCGGCGCAATTTCCTATTCCGACGGCGAGCTCTCGATTTCCTCTGCCTGCAAAATGTGCAAGCTCTGTGCCAAGAAAAGCGGAGGCGCGGTTACCTACGTTGAAGACGAGGTTAAGGAAATAGACAAATCTCTGTGGCGCGGAATTTGCGTTTACGCTGACTGTCAGGGAGGTCAGATACACAGGGTTACATATGAGCTTTGCGGCAAAGCTAAAAAGCTTGCCGAGGTCACGAAGCACCCTGTATACGCGCTTCTCATAGGTGCCGACACAGCCGACAAGGCGAGTGAACTTCTTCACTACGGTGTTGACAAGGTATTCGTTTACGATGACGAAGCATTCCGCGATTTCAGAATTGAGCCTTATACTGCGGCATTCTGCGATTTTATAGACAAGGTAAAGCCCTCATCGATTCTCGTAGGTGCTACCGACCTTGGAAGACAGCTTGCTCCCAGAGTTGCGGCAAGATGCCGCTCGGGACTCACTGCCGACTGTACCGTTCTTGAGATGAAGGAAAATACCGACCTGGTTCAGATACGTCCCGCATTTGGCGGTAACATTATGGCGCAGATAATATCCCCTGCAACAAGACCTCAGTTCTGTACGGCAAGATACAAGGTATTTGAGGAGCCGAAACGCTCTTCAAAGCCATTTGGCGAAACCGTCAGAATGGCAGTGGGCGAGGATATGAAAAAGAGCAGCGTTGACGTTATTGAGGTCAAAGAAAAGCCTAAGGATATCGACATTTCCGAAGCCGACGTTATAGTTGCTGTCGGAAGAGGCGCGTCCTCCGAGGCTATGCGTTCTATGGCGGCAGAGCTGGCGGATATGCTCGGCGGTGTGGTTGCCTGCACTCGTCCGCTGGTTGAGGCTAATATTTACGATGCAAAGCATCAGATAGGACTTTCCGGAAGAACCGTTAAGCCTAAGCTGATTATCTGTCTTGGAATTTCGGGTGCCGTTCAATTTGCAGCCGGAATGAAATCCTCAGCATGCATAGTTGCCGTGAACTCCGACAAGTCCGCACCGATATTCGACGTTGCGCACTACTGCGTGGTAGGTGACGTAACGGAAATTCTCCCCCGCCTTATAGACTCTATCAAGGAGATTAAAAATGTATAACAAGCTTACACAGAATGATATTGACGCGCTCATAAAAATCGTCGGCTCGGATTCGGTTTTAACAGGTAAGGACATTTCACCCGATTACAGCCACGATGAGCTTGGCGGAATAGAAAAAATGCCCGAAGCCCTGGTACGTGTTGTATCTACAGAGCAGATTTCGGCTATCATGAAGCTCGCTTACGAAAGATGCATTCCTGTTACGGTCAGAGGAAGCGGCACGGGACTTGTCGGTGCGGCGGTTGCCGTTTGCGGAGGTATTCTTCTCGAAACCACGAAGATGAACAAGATATTGGAGCTCGACCGTGAAAACCTCACGGTTACGGTTCAACCCGGAGTTCTGCTCATGGAGCTTGCGGCGTTTGCCGAGGAAAACGATTTCCTTTATCCCCCCGACCCCGGCGAAAAGTCTGCTACTATCGGCGGAAATATCTCCACCAATGCCGGCGGCATGCGCGCGGTCAAATACGGTGTTACCCGTGACTACGTCAGAGCACTTACCGTGGTTCTTCCTAACGGAGAAATTCTTAAGCTCGGTGCAAAGGTTGCAAAAAACAGCTCGGGATACAGCCTTAAGGACCTTATCATAGGCTCTGAGGGCACGCTTGCCATAATCACCGAGGCGGTTCTCAAGCTCGTTCCGCTACCCAAGGTTTCGGTAAGTCTGCTGGTTCCGTTCCCGGATATGAAAAGTGCTATCGAGGCAGTTCCGCATATAATTCGTTCAAAAGTCACGCCGACCGCAATCGAATATATGTCACGCGACACTATTCTGTTCTCCGAGAGCTATCTTGGAAAGAAATTCCCCGACACAAAAAACGACGCCTATATTCTGTTAACCTTCGACGGTGCTACCGACGCTCAGGTAGAAGAGGATATGAAAACCGTTGCCGAGCTTTGTCTTGAAATCGGTGCGCTTGATGCATACATAGTTGACACCGAAGAACGCAAAAAGTCCGTCTGGAGCGCAAGAGGTGCATTCCTTGAGGCTATAAAGGCTTCCACCACCGAGATGGACGAGTGCGACGTTGTAGTTCCCGTTAACAAGGTTGACGAGTTTATCAAATTTACACACGCCCTGGCAGATGAGCTTAACATCCGCATTCCCAGTTTCGGCCACGCCGGTGACGGAAACCTGCATATCTACGTATGCCGTGATGCACTTGACAAGGAAAACTGGGAAAGCAAGCTCTCCGAAGCATTCGACAGAATGTATAAAACGGCAGAGGAAATGGGAGGTCTCGTTTCGGGCGAGCACGGCATCGGCTACGCTAAGAAAGAATTTTTAAAGCGTCAATACGGTCAGACCCCTATCACACTTATGGCGGGAATAAAGCGCGTATTTGACGAAAAAAACATTCTTAACCCCGGCAAAATCTGTTGACAAATTACCCCGAAATCCGACACGGCTCAACGTTTGTGCACGGATTCGGGGTTTTTGCTAACTTTTTTGAAAATTGCATTGCATATTTTAATTCTTTGTGCTAAAATCTAGTTAAAATAAAAATATGAGGTAAAGCTATATGAAAAACAGAGCTTTCAAGGCACTGACATTCAGCTATGACGACGCCGTTACCCAGGACCAGCGCCTTATTGAAATATTCAACAAGTACGGTCTTAAATGCACATTCAATATCAATTCCGGACTCCTCGGAACAGCAACCTCTCTGGTCAGAGAGGACGTCACGGTTGCATGGGCGCATCCCAGAGCCTGCGAGATAGCAAACATATACAAGGGGCATGAGGTTGCGGCACATACTCTTACTCACCCCTGCCTGACAAGGCTTACCGATGACGAGATAGTTCACGAAATTGAAGATGACAGAATTGCACTTTCAGAGATTGTCGGTTACGAGGTCGTTGGTATGGCTTATCCCGGAGCAGGCGGTCCGTCGTATGACGACAGAGTAGTTGACCTTATACAAAAGCGAACCGGAATAAAATATGCACGAACCACAAAGCGCCACGGCACTTTCGAGCCGCAAACAGATCTTCTCAGATTCGAGCCGACAACAAAGCATCACAACGCGCTTGACGAATGCTTTGAACTGGCAAAAAAATTCATAGAATCCAAACCCACCTCACCGCAAATCTTCTACATATGGGGACACGCATACGAGTTTGATATTCACAACGATTGGGAGCGTTTCGAGGAACTGTGTAGTCTGCTCTCCGGAAAAGACGATATATATTACGGCACAAACACAGAGGTTCTTCTGAATAACGAGTGGTACAAATAAAGACGCGATTTTTTAATCTTCCGTTCTACTGTTTCTAATTATATAATAAAGGTAGGAGTGCGCTCGTTCGCACCCCTACCTTTTGCGTTTTTGGCTGTTATCAGCCTATTATATCTCCTACGTCACTAAGAACGTACTTAGGTCTATACGGGAATTTATTAATGTCTTCCTTGGTTGTAACTCCGCTGAGGACGAGAACCGTATCAAGCTCACTCTCAATACCGGCTATTATATCGGTATCCATTCTGTCGCCTATTATTGCCGCCTCTATTCTGTGGCAATCAAGCTTCTTAAGGGCATGGCGCATCATAAGAGGGTTGGGCTTTCCTACAAAATAAGCACTCTTTCCGGTAGTCATTTCTATGGGAGCTATAAGAGCGCGGCAAGCGGGGATAATTCCGTTTTCCGCGGGAGCTGTAAGGTCACTGTTCGTTCCTATGAGCTTTGCTCCGTTCTGAACGAGCTTTACTGCCTTTTCGGTTTTCTCGTAGTTGAGAGATCTCGTTTCTCCGAATACTACGTAGTCGGGATTTATATCGTTCATACTAAAGCCCGCTTCGTAAAGCGCGTAAGAAAGACCGGGTTCGCCTATAACGTAAACCGAGCCGCCGGGGCACTGGCTCTTAAGGAATGATGCGGTTGCAAGAGCGCTTGTGTAAAAATGCTCCTCTTCAACGTGGAGTCCCATTCTTCCAAGCTTTTGCGCAAGCTCTCTGGGAGAACGCTCCGAGCTGTTTGTAAGGAAGAGATAATTTTTGCCGTTATTCTCAAGCCATTCAACGAATTCCTTTACGCGAGGAATTATTCTGTTACCGTGATAGATAACTCCGTCCATATCACATATAAAGCATCTTTTCTCTCTGAGTTCTTTAAGATTGGGCATTTTCGCTCCTCCGCCATTTCGTTTGCATTTAAACATCATAATGATTGTATCATAATAGTAAAATATTTTCAATAGTAATTTAAACTTATTTCGACATTAAAATGCCGTTTTTAACCTCATTTTCGGAACGGTTTTCGGTCGCTTTTTAGGAAAATAAATAATTTTGTGATTTTTTTCAAAAAATACTTGACAAATAAAATCGGCTTTGATATAATATTTAAGCACGTTGACGGAAGGTTAGCTCAGTTGGGAGAGCATCTGCCTTACAAGCAGAGGGTCATAGGTTCGAGCCCTATACTTTCCACCAGTAAAGTTTTAGGTACAAGGTTTCGTCCCGTATTGCGCGGGGTTCGAAGG
>JAZNDN010000062.1:0-2184 GCA_045588085.1 Eubacteriales bacterium | reverse complement strand
GTGTCGTTGGTTCGATTCCGACCGGAGGCACCATATGCGGATTTAGCTCATTTGGTAGAGCGCGACCTTGCCAAGGTCGAGGTGGCGGGTTCGAGCCCCGTAATCCGCTCCAAGTAATCAGCAGAGCCTTTTGGCTCTGCTTTTTGCTTTGTATGAATAATGTGGGGCTCGAAGGGGAATCGGTACTGAATGACAGTCCGGTGGACGTTCGCGACCGAGGAAGACCGAGCGCGCAGTTCGCGCGAGACCGAGCCCCGTAATCCGCTCCAAATAATCAGCAGAGCCTTTTGACTCTGCTTTTCGTTTATTGTTGACAAAACACACTTTTAACTTTATAATAGAATGTACAGGTGCCGTCGGCACCCGAAAGTATAGAAATCGGAGTTGATGATTTGTATATAGGTATTGATATAGGCGGAACGAAATGCGCCGTTTTACTCGGGCGCTGTTCCGACGGAAATATAGAGATTATAAAAAAGGTAACTTTTTCCACGCCGGCTGTTGACGAGGCACTTGAAAAAATTTTCTCTCTCGTTGCAGAGCTTACGGCTGAGCACTCCTGTCACGCAATAGGAATTTCCTGCGGAGGACCTTTAGACGAGGAACGCGGATTGATTCTCTCGCCGCCCAACCTTCCCGGGTGGGATAAAATTGATATATGCCGCATGCTGACAGAGCGTTTTGGGATACCTGCATATTTACGCAACGACGCGAATGCCTGCGCTCTTGCCGAATGGAAATTCGGAGCAGGAGTGGGTACAAAGAATATGGTATTCTTCACCTTCGGCACAGGTCTTGGAGCAGGCATAATAATTGACGGCAGGCTCTATTCAGGTACAAACGGAATGGCAGGCGAGGCAGGCCATATAAGACTGGCAAAAAGCGGACCTGTCGGCTACGGCAAGGCAGGCTCCTTTGAGGGATTCTGCTCGGGAGGCGGTATTGCAAAGTTGGCAAAGGCTAAGGCGGAATCAGCACTCAGGCGCGGCAGACCGTTTGCATTTGCCAAGAACGAGGAACAAATTGCATCTATCACTACAAAAACCGTTGCAGAGTTTGCAAAAAACGGTGATAAGGACGCTCTTGGAATATTCAGAACCGTTGGCAAAAGGCTTGGTGAAGGGCTCTCGGTAATTATTGATATACTAAACCCCGAGGCGATAGTACTAGGAAGCATTTATGCAAGATGCGAAAATCTGCTTTACAGTGCGGCTATGAGCGTAATAAAAAAAGAGGCTCTTGCCGAAAGCGTATCGGTTTGCGAACTGCTTCCCGCAAAGCTCGGAGAAAGCATCGGCGACGTTGCGGCTCTGACTGTTGCGATAGACGGATATGAGGCGTCAAGCATTAATAAAGGAGATATATGATGAATTATAAATACACAGATGAGCTTATCAAAAAAATGCCGGAACTGACCCCGATAAAAGAAAGCATCAAGGAAGCAATTGACGAAATAGTCGCATGCCACTACGCCGGTGGAAAAGTGCTGCTTGCCGGCTGCGGAGGAAGCGCTGCCGACAGTGAACACATTTCAGGCGAATTTCTGAAAGGATTTTTGCTAAAAAGAGAGCCCACGGGCGAAATGCTTGAAAAGCTCAGTGCCGAGCTTGGCGACGAGTGCGCGTGCCAGCTTCAAGGCGGAATCCGCGCAATTCCGCTGACCTCGCTTTCGGCAGTTTCTACCGCATTTTCAAACGACGTTAATCCCGAGCTGGTTTTCGCTCAAACGCTTTTTGCGCTCGGTGTCAAGGGCGATATATTTATGGGGCTCTCGACATCGGGAAACTCAAAATCCGTAGTTGCCGCCGCTAAGGTTGCACGAGCTGTCGGAATAAAATGCATTTCGCTTACCGGTGCAGGCGGCGGAAAGCTTTCAGAGCTTGCCGACATTGCAATAAAAGCACCTGCGCACAAAACCTTCAAAATCCAGGAATATCACCTTCCTATTTACCATGCAATCTGTGCCGACGTTGAAAACGCCATTTTCGGCATTTAAGTAATATGGGCTCGTATAACTTCCATTTTTTTGAGAAAACCTATTGACAAACCCAAAATCATCTGCTATAATAGCAAAGCGCGATGGAAGGTTAGCTCAGTTGGGAGAGCATCTGCCTTACAAGCAGAGGGTCATAGGTTCGAGCCCTATACTTTCCACCAGTAAAGTTTTAGGTACAAGGTTTCGTC
>JAZNDN010000061.1:0-6359 GCA_045588085.1 Eubacteriales bacterium | reverse complement strand
TTCTCAACGGCTACGGCATCTGTGTACGTAACGGATTTCACTGCGCTCCCACCGTGCACAAAACTCTCGGAAGCGAAGAATACGGTACTGTAAGAATCAGCTTTTCCTATTTGAATAAAATTAATCAGCTTGACGTGCTTTACCGCGCATTGAAGCAAATAAAATCCTTTTGGTAAAGCATAAAAATACGAAAGCGTCGCATTAAGGATTCTCTTTGCCAAAACGGATATCCGACAAGGCACTATGAGGATTCTCAATGCGACAGCTTTTTATCACTGATTTCGATTATTTCTCTTTGAATACTTTTTTATGTAATTGATAGCAGTTATAACTCGGTGTTGATATATATGATACGCGTTTCCGCTGCAATCCACCGTTATATCAGCGTATTTTTCATAAAGCGAACAGCGTTCGTTATATAAATCTTCTATGGTCTGACCGGGCTTCAGTACAACCCCTCGCTTTGAAAAGTCTCCGAGCCTGTTAATTATAACTTCAAGCGAGCAATACAGGTAAACAATTTTTCCCGTCCGCTTGAAATGCTCCATAACGCTCGGATAGTAAACCGCACTGCCTCCGGTCGAAACTATAACGTTATCCTCATTGATTGAAAGAAGAGCCTCTTCCTCTATACGCTTAAATTCGTCAAGTCCGTCTTCGTTGATTATATCCTGAAGCTTGCGCCCTGTAATTCTTTCGATGAGGCGGTCACCGTCGATAACCTTCATCCTAAGTTTTCTCGAAAGAGTCTTTCCCATGCAGGTTTTTCCGCAGCCCGGCATACCAATAAGAATAATGTTCATAGTCAATTCTGCCGCAAATTTTCTCGGCACTCCTAAACTTTTTTGATATTTATTAATTCTTGCGCAGTTGTTTTTATAATTTCTGCAGCGTGAGGTTTTAACATAAACTCACGCCCTTTTTTATTACAAATCAGTGCCGCAGCATTAGAGGTCAACGATAAGCAAATCTGCGAATCGGTGTTGTTTACTACGGTAAGATAAGCGCATTTTTTCGAAATTCTCGCAAATGCCAAAAATTCGCTGTCGAGGTGCAACAATCTGAACGCTCCCTTTTTATACACCTCTGCCTCGGTTCTGATATTTCCGATTTTAATGAAGTGACTGAGCAGATTTTCTGATACGTTTTTCCACGGATACGGTCTTCGGTTGAAAGGGTCGGAATAGCCCTCCAGGCCGGCTTCATCACCGTAGTATATAGTGGGTAATCCCGGGAGCGTTGCGAGTATAGTGTATGCTGTGGCAACAAGCGATTCACCACGTTCTCTTTCCTCAGAAGAAAGCTTTAGTGCTGATAACTGCTCGTTGGTTTTCCCCTCCGGTGATTCGCCGCAAAGTGCGGTAATTACTCTTTCGGTATCATGCGTACCGAGTAAATTCATCATCACGTTTTGAGAACAGAGAGGGGCGTTAAGCATAACCTCCGACAAGGCATATTCAAGGGCCTCGGTTTTCTTTTTGCCCAGATATTCTAAAATTCCCGTCCTCAGAGGATAATTCATAACCGCATCAAGCTCGCAGCCGAGATAATATTTCTTCCGTTTCCCGTATGCTATTTTATTAGATGCGTCCTCCCAAACCTCACCGTAAAGCAAGGATTCCGGATTAACCTCACGGAGCTTATTTTTGATTTTAGCCAGAAATTCATCCGAAAGCTCGTCGGCAACGTCGAGTCTGAATCCGACGATTCCGAGCTTTGCATATTTTTCTATTACACCGCCGTCACCCGCTATAAATTCACCGCATTCTCTGACGTCCGGATTTATTCTCGGCAGAATTTCAATCCCCCACCAGCAAGTATAATCATTGGGAAAGCTTTTAAAATCGTACCAGCCGTAATATTGAGATGCCTTAGATTGATATGCGCCAACCGACGAATATCTGCCGTAACGGTTAAAATAAATACTGTCAGCGCCGGTATGATTAAAGACTCCGTCAAGGATTATTCCAATACCGAGCTTGGCGGCAGATTCAATGAGCTTTTTCAAAGCTTGCTCACCGCCAAACATTTCGTCGACCTTCATATAGTCACCGGTGTCGTATTTGTGATTTGAATACGCCTCAAATATCGGTGACAAATATATCAGAGTGATACCAAGACTCTTAAGATACGGCAGCTTCTCGGTAACACCCTCCAAGGTGCCTCCGAAAAACGTATTGTTTGCCAAATGCGCGCCCGGATACTCCGGATAATCGGGAATCCCATCATCCCAATCGTCTCGCATAACGGCGTCGTGCCGACAAGGCGGATTTCCCGCACGGCAGAACCTATCGACGAAAACGTGATAAATGATTCCTCCTTCGAACTTACCGGTAGCGTATTGTGAGGAATTAACAAGGGAAAATTGAAGATACTCACCGACCGCTGACGAATCGGTTATTATTTTTCTTCCGTTTTTGTAGCCGTAAACGGTTGCAAAAGGTGAACTTATAACGAATCTGAAGAAATACAAGCCGACGCCAAGCGAAAGCGTACCGAGCGAAAAATCAAACAAGTCAAACCGCTCGTCTAAAACAGCCGATTCTGCCGTAATGCTGTATTTTTCTGTAAAGGATTCGTTGTGGATTTCGCAAATAACGCTACTTGCAGCAACAAATGCGGGAAGAATGATTCTTATCCCAGGGCTTGACGTGATATCAAACGCCGAGGAATTTTCGCTCTTGCCGTTATGAAAATATTCAATATATCCCGTCGCTGATTCTAAATCGCGATGCGTTATTTGCAGAAAATCCAACAATGCAACCTCTGTATTGTAAATTATTTGATTTGGTTAATGGGTGAAATATGCCATATTTCCTTGGCGTATTTGTTTATACTGTTATCCGACGCGAAGGTTCCGCTGGTCGCGGTGTTCATAAGTGACATTCTGCTCCAGCTTTCTCTGTTCGAATAATCACTTATTGCCTTACCGTAGGTATATACGTAAGAATCAAAGTCAGCAAGGCACATAAACGGGTCGGCAACTCCGTATCCGGAATTAATGAGATAATCGGCAATATGCGAAAAATCCTGACCGCCTATGCTGCTGCTGAATCGGTCTATGACACTCTTAAGCTTTGCAGAACGGTAATAGTAATCTCTGGAGACGTAACCGTTTCTCCAAAGCTCGTCGACCTCATGCGTATTAAGTCCGAAGATATAAATATTATCCCTTCCGCATGCACCGAGAATTTCGACGTTTGCGCCGTCAAGAGTTCCCATAGTAACAGCACCGTTCATCATAAGCTTCATACAACCCGTGCCGCTGGCTTCCTTGCCTGCGAGAGAAATCTGTTCGGAAATGTCGGCAGAAGGTATAAGAACCTCAGCCAATGATACGTTGTATTCCTCCATGAAGACAACCTTGAGCCTGTCTTTAGTAAGAGGGTTTCTTTCAAGCTCTTCCGAAAGGAACCAGATAAGCTTGATAATCTTCTTTGCCATTGCATAGCCGGGAGCTGCCTTGCAACCAAATATGAAAGTCTGAGGCGGAATATCGACGTTCGGATTTTCAAGTATTTCATTGTAAAGAGAAATTATCTTGAGTACGTTAAGAAGCTGACGCTTATACTCGTGCATTCTCTTTATCTGAACGTCAAAGATTGAGGACGGGTCAATTCTCTTTCCTGTCTTCTCATACGCATAATAAGCAAAGGTTTCTTTATTATAACGCTTAATATCGTCAATCTGCGAGAGCACCGAAGCGTCGTCCTTAAACTCCGCAAGCTTAATGAGGTTTGACGCATCATCTCTGTACTCAGTTCCGATAAGCTCGTCTAAAAGCCTGCAAAGCTTAGGGTTTGAATGATTGAGCCATCTTCTGTGAACGACACCGTTGGTAACGTTAGTGAATTTTCCGGGTGTCATTTTATAGAAATCGTGGAATATTGTCTTTTTGAGAATATCACTGTGAAGCGCGGAAACTCCGTTTACGGTATGTGACGCGACAACCGAAAGGTTAGCCATTCTAACCTGGTTATAAGCCACAATAGCCATTTTCGATATTCTGTCCCAATCTCCCGGATACATATTCCAAAGGTCAGCGGTAAATCTGCGGTTTATCTCGTTTACTATCATGAAGATTCTGGGAAGCTTCATTGAGAACAGGTCGACTCTCCAGCATTCGAGGGCCTCGGGAAGAACGGTGTGATTAGTGTATGATATGCATTTGGTAACTACCGCCCATGCATCTTCCCATGAGTAAGAATACACGTCCATAAGTATACGCATAAGCTCAGGTATGCAAAGTGCGGGGTGGGTATCGTTAATGTGAATTGCTATTTTATCCTCAAACCCGCCAAGAGTTCCGTGCTCTGCGAAATAATCGCTTATTATACTCTGAAGCGACGCCGAAACAAGAAAATACTGCTGCGTAAGTCTGAGAAGCTTTCCCTCGTCGTAGTTATCATTCGGGTAGAGCTGCTGGGTGATTATTTCGGCATTATTACTGTTGCTCAGATTCTTCATGTACGAGCCATGAGTGGTGTAATTCATAGAGGAATATGCAGGACGGGATCTCCAAAGACGGATTTTGTTTACGGCATTGGTAACGGTTCCCGGGATAAGTAAATCATACGGGACTGCCTTTACCTCCTCATAATCGTAATTCATTATCTTCAGCTCGCCGTTTTCCCACTTTTCCTCGATTCTGCCGCCAAGACGAACGGATACGCTGTTTTCGGGGTGAGGAACCAACCACGCTCCGCCTGAGCCAAGCCAGCTGTCAGGAAGCTCTACCTGCTCACCGTCAATTATCTTCTGACGGAAAAGACCGTTCTCGTATAGCAGCGAATATCCGTTTGCCGCGTAGTCAAGCGCTGTCAATGAATCCATAAAGCAAGCCGCGAGTCTGCCAAGACCTCCGTTTCCAAGCCCGGGGTCGACCTCACAGGAATAAATTTTTTCAAACGAAGAGCCAAAATTCTCAAGAACCGCGGAAAGCTCGTCGTAAATGCCGAGATTTATAACGTCATTTTTCAAAGAACGGCCTACGAGAAACTCCATGCAAAGATAGCAAACCTTTTTGCCGTCAACAGCTTTGACACGTTTTTTAAATTCGCTGCGCTCTTCAATCATTATATCCTTAATGGCGTGAACGGCGGCGTGGTAAAGCTGTTCGTCGGTTGCTGCCTCGGGATTCAGAACTCCGCGGGTAACAAGCTTTGCTTCGATTCTTTCCTTAAGCTCTGCGGGTGTAATTTTTCTCTTCTTATCTGAAATAAATGTCTTACTTGCTTTGTTCATTAATTTATAAATCCTACCAATTCAATAATTTGTTATAAATCTCCATATATTTTGCAGCAGAAACGCCCCAGGAGAAATCGGAGCATTTAGCTCTCATAACGAGTGATTCCCATTTTTCCTCGTCCCTATAAAGTGCAAGAGCTCTTTTTACGGTAAACAGAAGCTCGTGAGCATTATAGTTGTCGAATGAAAATCCGTTGGAATTATCGGCTCCGTACGGTATTATGGAGTCATAAAGACCGCCAACGGCTCTTACAATCGGGACGGTTCCGTAGGAGCAGGATATCATCTGCGCCAACCCGCAGGGCTCACTCTTTGAAGGCATAAGGAATATATCCGCCGCCGCATACATTTTCTTCGACAGAACACGGTCGAAGGTTATAAGAGCCTTCATGTTGGGATATTCGCTCGCCTTTTCGCTGAAGAATGCCTCGTATTCCTTATCACCCGTTCCCAAAAGTACGAACTGAACGTTCTCGCAAAGAAGCTCGTCGATTATTCTGGCAACAAGGTCTATTCCCTTTTGCGATGCGAGTCTTGTTATCATAACCGCCAGGGGAATTTCCGAATTAACCTCAAGTCCGAGTTCTCTTTGAAGCGCGAGTTTGTTTTCTCGCTTACCCGATTTCAGATTTTCCTTGCCGTAGGAGAAATAAATATCTCCGCCAACCTCGGGCGAGAAATAATTGTAATCTATACCGTTTATAACGCCCTTCATCTTAACGCTTGCCTTGCTGACTACGTCTGCGAGACCAAAAGCAAAGAAATCGTGATGAAGCTCGTTTGCATAGTTCGGGCTTACGGTAGTTATAAAGTCAGAAACGGTAAGCGCGCCCTTCATAAGATTTATGCATCCGTCGTATTCGACGACGTTCAAAAATCCGTCAAGCGCGAATATATCACCAAGTATGGCAGTATCGAATTTTCCCTGATATTCGATATTGTGAATGGTGTAAACGGTTCTGATTGACGAAAGTGCGTCGCACACCGCATATTTTGTTTTAAGATATATGACGGTCAGTGCGGACTGCCAGTCGTTTGCATGAAGAATATCAGGTACGTTGCCGGTTTGAAGCATGAACTCGACAACCGCCATTGAGAAAAATGCAAATCTC
>JAZNDN010000060.1:0-9119 GCA_045588085.1 Eubacteriales bacterium | reverse complement strand
GCTCGGCCAGGGAGGGCACATAGTCGGAGTCGATCTGCACGATGTTGTAGTTGCCCTTGCGCTTGGTCTTAAGGATCTCGAGGGCTTCGGGCTCGTAGCCGGGGGCGATAACGCCGTCGGAAACCTCGCGCTTGATGAGTAAAGCAGTGGTAACGTCGCAAACGTCGGAAAGAGCAACCCAGTCGCCGAAGGAGCACATTCTGTCAGTGCCTCTCGCTCTTGCATAAGCGCAGGCAAGGGGGGAATCGTCAAGTCCGTCAATATCGTCAACGAAGCACGCACGCTTAAGCTTTTCGGAAAGCTTAATTCCGACAGCTGCAGAGGTAGGGCTTACGTGCTTAAAGGAGGTAACCGCCGGCAAGCCAAGAGCCTCCTTGAGCTCCTTGACGAGCTGCCAGGAATTGAATGCATCGAGGAAGTTTATGTATCCGGGTCTGCCTGAGAGGATTTCAATGGGAAGCTCGCTTCCGTCCTCCATAAATATTCTTGACGGCTTCTGATTGGGGTTACAGCCGTATTTCAACTGAAATTCGTTCATAGTTTTTTACCTTTCTGTCCTGTGCTTGAAGCACCCGGCTCAATAGTTAA
This sequence comes from Eubacteriales bacterium, assembly GCA_045588085.1. Taxonomy (GTDB): domain Bacteria; phylum Bacillota; class Clostridia; order Oscillospirales; family CAG-272; genus UBA1740. Next base: position 8,531 of record JAZNDN010000060.1, on the reverse strand, counting down.
TATCTTAATCGCTCTCGCGTTTGTTTCTTATTTAAGCGTTTTTGTTGATAAGTCTTTCCTCGTATTCGCCTGTCTTGAGGTCGATATAACGGGTGTAGAGAGATATCTTGTTGTCGGCATCAAGGCTCGTCCAGATTTTATCTGTGAACTCGTCAATGCTGTCGGGAATTGCCGCGCGCTCAGGCTCACCCTGGAACGTAGGAATGGGGTTGCCGTCGCAAACGTATGTGTGAATGAAATGACCGAGTCCGGGGAGTGAGGGATAGGAGAATGTGTATCTGTTGCAAGCCGTACCCTCGGCGTCGGCACTCTTGAGAATGCTCATTTCATAAGTGAAATCACCCTCGCCAAAGGTAATCATACCGCTGATTCTGGGGGTGAGGTTAGGAGCGTCAGGCTCGAATTCGCGGCTCGTGAGCGCCTCGGAGAAGGAGAGCCCATTGCAAAGACCGTCGTAAACCGTGTCGGTCTGATTTCCGTTAGTAACTATAAGCTTGTTTTCGTAGGAGCGAAGCGCCGCGTATATGATAAGACTGGGGTCCTCAACCTTGCTCGCATCGAAGGGTTCGGTGAAAATCTCTCCGTTTTTGTTGGTGAAAATTCTGTTACGGCTGTTGTTGCTCCTACCCATAATGAAATAGGCAACGCACGCACGCGATGCATCCGCCGTCTTTCCGATAATAATGCCGCGTCCAACGTAGGAATTGCCGGCGATAAGCTCTGAAATATCATTAATCTTGTAAATGTTCATAGTGTGTGATTGCCTCTCTTTTTTGTTTTCGGCGGCAGCGGACTGCCGCCGTATTTTTTAATTCTTAATCAGCTCAGCGCAAACTGCTTCGGCAGCGAGAGGGAGTATTTTCCACTCTGCCTCCTCCATAACTCTTCTCTGGAGAGTTTCGGGGGTGTCCGTGTCCTTTACCTCAACGGCACGCTGAAAAATTATTTTTCCGCCGTCGGGAATTTCGTTAACGAAATGAACGGTTGCACCGGTTACCTTAACACCGTATTCCAGAGCAGCCTCGTGAACGCGTAGACCGTAAAAGCCCTTCCCGCAGAATGAGGGAATGAGCGCCGGGTGTACGTTTATTATACGGTTGGGATATTTTGAGGTGAAATCCGCCGTGAGTATAGACATAAATCCGGCAAGAACGATAAGGTCGATGCTGCAGGATTCAAGCAGCTTCGCAAGCTCGGCCTCAAACGCCTCCTGGCTTCCAAGCTCGCGCTTTGAAATAACCTCGGCTCTGACGCCTGCCGTTTTTGCGCGCTCAAGCGCATATGCTCCTCTGACGTTGGAAACCACCAGAGTGATGCTGCCGCTTTTGATAATCCCCGCGCGTTCAGCGTCGAGGAGTGCTTGAAGATTCGTGCCTCCTCCGGACACGAGAACGGCTATGTTTGCTCTTTTCATATAAGGGTTACCTTGTCCTCGGACTCGATTATCTCACCGATGAGGTAAGCGTCCTCGCCGTTAGCCTTGAGTATCTCAATAGCGCGCTCAGCGTCCTCCTTGGCAACGACAACGCTCATGCCGACACCCATATTGAAGGTGTTGAACATATCACGCTCGTCAATGCCTCCAACCTTTTGCAGAAGCTTGAAGATAGGAAGAATTCTGATATCGCTCTTGTTTATCTTAACGCCAAGACCGTCCGGAATGGAGCGGGGCATATTTTCGTAGAATCCACCGCCGGTGATATGCGAAACGCCTTTGACGGTTATCTCTTCAAAGAGAGCAACCATGGCTTTAACGTAAATTCTTGTGGGAGTAAGAAGAGTCTCGCCCAAGGATTTTCCACCGAGCTCGGCAACAGGTGCCTTAAGGTCGCACTTCTCAACGTCGAATACCTTTCTGACGAGCGAGAAGCCGTTGGAGTGAACGCCTGAGGAGGGCAGTGCTATCATAACGTCGCCTGCCTTCATGGATTTTCTGTCAATAACCTTGCTTCTGTCAACGATGCCGACTGCAAAGCCTGCAAGGTCGTATTCGTCAATGGGATAGAAGCCGGGCATTTCGGCAGTTTCGCCGCCAATAAGCTCGCAGCCGGACTGAACGCAGCCCTCTGCAATACCTGCAACGATATCGGCAATCTTTTCGGGATAGTTCTTTCCGCAAGCAATGTAGTCAAGGAAGAACAGAGGCTTTGCACCGCAGCAGATAACGTCGTTAACGCTCATAGCAACGCAGTCAATGCCGACCGTATCGTGCTTGTCCATAAGGAAAGCAAGCTTAAGCTTGGTTCCGACGCCGTCGGTTCCGGAAACGAGAACGGGATTCTTATAACCGGTAAGGTCGAGAGGGAAAAGACCTCCAAAGCCTCCGATGTCATCTGCCTTTCCGTTTATCATAGTGCGTGCGATATGCTTTTTCATCAGCTCAACTGCGCGGTAACCTGCGGTGATATCAACACCGGCTGCAGCATAGCTATCAGATTTTGATTTGTTCATAGTCTGAATATCCTTTCAATGTAAATGTGATGACGGCTTTTACAAACTGTCCTGTGAAATTATTCCTTACCGTTCCAGCAGTACGTGCAAAGCTTGCAGGCGGGAAGCCCGATTGCCTTAATTATTCCGTCAAGCGACTGGAATTCGAGGCTCTCAAAATTGAAGCTTTCGCATATTTTTTCTCTGAGCTTACGTCCGCGCTCGGTTTTTGCGTCGGCGTATTCATCAATATGGCATAAGCCATCGTCACCCTCAAGCTCGTATATTGTTCTTCTCGTTATGAGCTCCATCTCGGAATGCGAGGAGGAGAAATTCAGATATTTGCAGGAGTACATAATAGGTGGGCATGCCGAGCGCATGTGAACCGATTTTGCTCCGTTGGTGTAAAGGAAATCTACTGTTTCCTTTATCTGAGTTCCTCTTACTATCGAGTCGTCTATAAAGAGAAGATTTTTACCGACTATCAGGTCGTGTACGGGAATCTGCTTCATCTTCGCAACCTTGGCCCTTTCGGACTGGCGCGCAGACATAAAGCTTCTGGGCCATGTGGGAGTGTACTTTATGAACGGACGCGAGAAAAGCTTATGGCTTCTGTTTGAATATCCTATCGCATGAGGCGTTCCGCTGTCGGGAATGCCGCTTACGTAGTCTATTTCATCAATAGTTCCGTTCTCTATATCGGTTTCTGCCATTATAGCACCGTTGCGGTATCTCATGGTCTCAACGTTTATTCCCTCGTAATTAGAGGTTGAATATCCGTAATACGACCAGAGAAACGCACATATCTTCATTTCCTCACCGGCCTCTGCAAGAACCTCTATTCCGTCCGACCTGACCTCAACGATTTCTCCGGGACCAAGCTCCTTGATTATTTCGTAATCAAGCTTCTCTGCGGCGAATGATTCAAAGGTGACACAGTGCCCGAATTCGCCCTTTCCGATAAGGAGTGGGAGCCTTCCGACTCTGTCACGGACGGCAATAAGAGTGCCGCCTTCCTTAAGAATGAGGATATTTGCCGTACCTTCTATCATCTGCTGCGCAAATTTGATTCCCTCAACGAAATCGTCCTTGAGATTTATCATTGCGCTGACAAGCTCGGTGGAGTTTATCGCTCCACCGGTCATTGCGCAGAAATGACCTCCGCTGGCAGTGAGGTATTTTTTTATAAGCTCGTCCGCATTTGTAATTCTTCCTACCATAGCCACAGCGTACGTGCCGAACTTCGAATGTATGAGAAGCGGCTGAGGGTCGCTGTCACTTATCGAACCTATGGCGGAGTTTCCGTCCATATCGTCGAGCACGTGGTCGAATTTAGTGCGGAATGGAGAGCTTTCTATTCTGTGAATTACCCTCTGAAGACCTATTTTCTCGGAATAAGCGGCAATTCCGCCGTTTTGTGTTCCGAGGTGGGAATGATAGTCGGTTCCGAAGAAAACGTCAACTATCGCGTCTTTCGAGGATGCTATTCCAAAAAAACCACCCATGTGTATTTTCCGTTTCTTTGAGTTTTATGAGAATTGCGTTCGCTTTTTCGGATTATGCGAAGAAGAGCTCGGAAAGAGTCATAGGATCAATATACTCGCCGTTCTTGTAAACACGCATATTTCCGGATGCAATCTCGTCGATAAGCATAACCTTGCCGTCCTTGTCATATCCGAATTCGAACTTGATATCGTAAAGGACAAGTCCCTTCTCCTTGAGGTCGTCTGCAACAATCTGAGTTATTTTCTGAGTCATGGACTTCATGTCGTCATACTGCTCGCTCGTCATAACTCCGAGGTCAACAAGGCCATCCTTGGTAACGAGGGGATCGCCCTTCTCGTCGTTCTTGAAGGTCATCTCAACGTATGCGGGAAGGTCTGCACCCTCTTCGATATAATCGCTGTAACGGCGGAAGAAGCTACCTACTGCTTTGTGACGGCAGATAACCTCAAGTCCCTTACCGAATACCTTAGCGGGAAGAACCTCCATGGTGGTGTTCTTAAGGTCTGCATTTACGTAATGAGTCTTTATTCCCGCAGCGTTAACCTTTTCGAAGAAGTATATGGACATGCGAAGGTTTACGTCGCCAACTCCGTCAATGGTAAGACCTACGGAGTTCTCACCGGGATCGAAAACTCCGTCCTTGCCGGTGCAATCGTCCTTGAATTTGAGAAGGTAGTTGCCATTCTCAAGAGCATAAACGTCTTTTGTTTTTCCTTTGTAAACGAGTGTTGTTTTCATTTTTCTTTACCTCTATTTTTATTTTTTATTATTCGTTACTTTAAATTATCTTAGCCCTTTGCAAGCTCGTCCGAGAGCTCCTTGTCGCGAGCGAGAACCGCAGCACTGTCAGCCGCTCTCTTGTCGTCAAGCTTTTTGGCAAGAGTGGCATCCTCTACCGCAAGTATCTGAATTGCAAGCAGAGCTGCGTTGGAAGCACCGTCAATAGCAACAGTTGCAACAGGGATACCCGTGGGCATCTGAACCGTGGCGAGAAGTGCATCAAGTCCGTCAAGATTTGTGGACTTGCAGGGGATTCCGATAACCGGAAGGGTTGTATTCGCGGCAATGGCACCTGCAAGATGCGCTGCCATACCGGCAGCTGCTATAAGAGCACCGAATCCGTTTTCTCTTGCGCTCACGGCAAAATCGCGCGCCTCAACGGGAGTTCTGTGCGCAGAGTAAATGTGAACCTCGGTGGGAACTCCGAAGCTCTTTAGCGTGTCAATCGCTTTTTTGACGATAGGGAGGTCGCTTGCGCTTCCCATGATGATACCAACCTTTTTCATAAGAACCTCTTTTCTGATTTTGATATACCTTGGATTCTGCATAACGAGGTATAAAGCTGCCGCATTTGTGTCAAAAAGGGCGCACTTATTCCGATGAAAAACGAAAAAGTGCGCCCAGACGGTCGGCAATATTTGATTTCTGCTTCACTGTGGTGGCCGCCACAATTATCCGTCAGTCGCAGAAACCTTGAGTGAATACCTCAAAATTACGGATTTATTTTATCACACATACGCGCGAATGTCAAGTAGTATCTTATAATTTAATGTATTCTAATATAGATTTGTAACAATGACCGAGCTGCGCGCAAAAGTTGACGCGCAATTTGTGCATTTCTCGTGGATTTCGGAAAAGCGTACAGCAACGGAATCGGGATTACTCCCTCTTGCCTAGGCAAGAGGGAGTAATCCGAACTCGTTTTAGGGATGCTGATTTTAGACAAAGCTTCGGTAAAAATCCTTATAATATACTCATATTATCTCGAATTTTAACCTCGCCTTGCCAAAAAATCATCTATCCCGAAAATTCGAAGAACTCCGAAGCCTGAATTTTAAGATGATTTTGGTGCTTGGCTCTCGCAGCCAAGTAAGACTTTGCAAGAGAGATAAGCGGCGAAAGCGCTGAAAATTCAGGCTTCCGAGCGGGTTCGGATTATTCTCTCTTGCCTAGGAATGAAAAAGACGAGGCATTGATACCTGCCTCGTCTTTATCCTGCACGAAATTAATTTTGACACGATTTGAATTTTTGCGGATTTCTCCGATTTTACTCGGCTACGCTATGCCGATTTGGTTTTTGCATTTCGGCTGTGCCGGGCGAGCCGTTTTTGCGATATCGGAAAACGTCAGTCTGCAAAGAAGGTAATTTTGTTTTCGGTAAATTCTGTGTAAAGGTCGATAACCCATACGATAACATTACCTACAACGGTGAAAATACCCAGAAGTCCAACAATAAGAGTTGTGAGATTCCTTTTTTCAACGAACTTTACAATTCTGAAAATACCGCTTGTGATTATTCCTGTGAAGAACTGAAAAAGAAGTTTAGCGATTTTGGGGAAAGATTCGTAAAGCTCTGTAAGGGATTTGGATGATGCCATTACTTTTCTCCTTTATATGTATAAATTGTGCGACCTGCACTGTAATAATTTTAACATACCGATATAACAAAATCAAGTGTCAAAATTTGATTTGCAACAAATTTCAGACTCATTTTCGGGTTCTTGCCCCGACTTTTTTGCTCGCAATTTTCCGAAGAGCGCTTCAAAATTAATCTGCGAAAGAATAACCGCCAGGAAAATGACCGCGCAGCCGATATATTCTCTGGACGACATTTTCTCCTGCAATACGATAGCACCTGCCAAAGCGCCGAATACCGATTCCAAGGAAAGAACGATAGATGCAACGGCGGGAGGCGTATGCTTCTGTCCGAGAATTTGGAAGGTATAACCGACGCCGCTTGAGAAAATTCCGAGATATATGAGCTGAGGCAGATACGTGAACAGGTCGCTTATCTGCTGGCCGCGCTCGAATATGAGTGCGCAAATCAGTGAAAGCACTCCTGCGGTAAGGAACTGTATGCAGGAAAGACGTACGCCGTCGGTGCCCTCGTATGAAAGGCTTACGTCGATTGCTATTATCTGCATAGCAAAAACAAAAGCACAGAAGAAAACGAAAAGATCAGAGGGTGCTATGCTGAATCCGTCGTCTATGCAAAGAAGATAGAAGCCGAACACCGCAATTCCGACGCATATCGGAACTATGGGTCTGAGCTTTTTCTTAAACAATAGCGTATAGATAGGTACGATTACCATGTAAAGAGCGGTGATGAAGGATGCTTTTCCTGCATCCGTACCCTCTCCGAGCCCTATCTGCTGAAGATTTGCCGCAACGAAAAGTATAGCCCCGCAAACTACGCCTCCGATAAGCTCAGATTTCTTGAAATCTATTCCGCGCTTTGAAATGATCCTGCGGCCGTTTTTTGAAAGTCTGTCAAAGCCCATGGCAGCGAATATCAAAAACACGAAAGCAAGGAAAGAGCGAATGGCGCACATTGTAAACGGTTCGAGCGAGGCTGCAATTTTTTGCATAACGAATCCGAGGCCCCATACGATAGCCGCCGTCAGAAGTATAAGAACCGATAAATATTTTTTCATATCAATCCGCCTTGGCAAAGTCTTGTGTCTGGCGGTGTCGGCAAAATGCTGTGCTACCGCTCCGGACGGTTCAATATAATATCATAAAAAAACGTCGTTGTCAATAAGAAACTGTCGGACTGTATTTTGCAAGCGGAAGCGTAATTGGCACCCGTGTCGAGTTTTCGCAGATATTGCTATCGAAACAGCTAAGATTTTGAGTCACAGATTTATATTACCGTTCTCGCCGGAGCTCAGGCGTCGGCACTCTGTTCCGGTGCCGGTGTCGGTGCGGATTCGGGCGCGACTTCTGATGGAATAATGGATACCCCGTCAAACACCGATTCAAAGCAGTCCAGAGCCGAGGGCGTGTCAAATCTGACGCCTTGAATTTTGATAAATCTTGCGAAATCGTAATCGTATGAAGACAGAGGTCTGTCAAGGGCATCGTCGGTTTGCGCGGCGATGAGAATTTCCTCTCCGTCAAATCCGACTATAATCAGTGTGTGATAATAGCCTACGCCATCTCTGCCAAGCTGTATAACGTCTCCAAGCTCACATTCGTCCGAGGAGACAACACTGCCGTAAGGACCTACACCGCTGTTAGACGTTATAAAGTTATAGAAAAATTCAACCCCGGTCCATGCAGGCGCCCTTTCTTCCATTGAAATGTAGTACCAACCGAAAGTGGGCGTGTAATTCATTTTGCAGGTACCTGCATAGATGCATTGCGATACAAAATTCGTGCAATTGCCGCCGATCCCCCGAAAATTCCCAAATACAGGATTTTGTGAAAAAGCGTAGCGTCGGGCATATTCCGTTGCCCTCTCTCTTTCATAAGCTTTTGTTACCAGCATAATATCCCCCCTGATAGTTTCCTTACATAGTATGCGAAGGATAAAATTTTGGTTCTTGGGGTTTTCGGCATAAAATGAAAACGCAGTCTTTGAATTTGTAAGGCTTGTGCGGTGCGAGTGCCATTTCGGCACTCAATTTCGAAAACAAAGCAAAAAGCAGAGCCAAAAGGCTCTGCTGATTACTTGGAGCGGATTACGGGGCTCGGTCTCGCGCGAACTGCGCGCTCGGTCTTCCTCGGTCGCGAACGTCCACCGGAAGTTCGCTCTGTACCGATTCCCCTTCGAATCCGCTTCGATGGTAACAGACTTTCTCCAATATCTATTA
>JAZNDN010000059.1:0-15781 GCA_045588085.1 Eubacteriales bacterium | reverse complement strand
AACTGACACCGTATGAAAAACGATGTCAGTTTCAAGAAATAATGAGCTTTTAAGAGCAAACCAAAGCTATTCTATGAAATGTCTTTTTATTTCGTGTCTATTGCCTTGGGTTCACTCCATAAAACGGCTCGCTGATTTTATTCACCAGTTGAAACGTAACTTTGCAACTTTTGGTTTAATTCGTCTAAATCTATGTTGGTTGAATAATTATGTGAATATTCATCCATATAATAATAATTTCCAATCATATAAAGTTTGTATTCTTTACTTACTGTTCCACCAAATGAGTTGGATGCTTGAATTGTATCCCCTAAAAGATAAAAATATCCCTACACAATGCTTTATGAAATTTGTTTGGCAACTACATTATACCACCATTTTAACAATTTGTAAATAGAATTGCCGAAAAAACTTGTCTTTATTGTGGGAAATAGTATAGCATATTTGCAAGTCTTTATTGAAGCGACATTAGGGTGGGGAAATGGGTCTTATACTCCCGACGAGCTACGCCTCTACGCTATGCTTGATGCTTTGTGCTACGCACCTTGTTGCGCTTCGCTCAACGCTCGTGGAGCAATCTTCACAGACTTGCATGCAAGCGAGCTTACAGACTCGCTCTGCGTCGATTATCTGGCGCAGGTAACAACCCGCAGATTTTAATGACTGTTGCAGTTGCGGTTGCTATCGAAGAAGCAAGCAAGTAATTCCTTTGTTTTTAAGGTTTTTTGCGACTTTTAGAAAGCGTTTTAAAAGTATTTTTACGAAAATTCAATAATAAAAAATCGGACACATCATTTTTGAGAAATCATCTGTGATGTGTCTGATTCGTTTTTTATACAATGTGATACCGCATTAGTTCGGTGATCCCACCCGAAACCGCTTAATCTGTTATTGCGCTTGGGCAAACACCGAACACTCGCTTGAAGGCTTTACTGAAATAAAGCGGATCGCTGTAGCCGACCGCAGCGGCAATCTCGCTAATACTTCCGTAGTCGCCACTCTCTATTATGGACCTTGCGTGTGAGATACGCTCCGAGGTAACGTACTCCTTGGGAGTAAGGCCGAATCTCGATTTGAATATCTTTCTAAAGTAAGTGTCAGATATCCCACATCGAAGATTAAGCTTATCTATGCGGAAAGTGCAATCAAATATATGCTTTCGCATATAATCGATCGCAGGCTCGATCAATACATATTTAACCTCTTCGGCCTCATTCACGTGCTCTACCTTTGAAATATAGGAGAGCAGATCGTAGAAAACTGACATGCTCGTGTATTTGTCTGAGAGCGAACCGAACCGCCACGTTTCCGAGAAGCTCTGATAAATATAATTTATTCTATAGAAGTTTTCCATAGGATAAACGCTGACTGCAGGGCTCCCTATGTCTGCAAGAAAATTGATAGACGTGTATAGGTTCCCCTCGTTACCGTACGTTTTATATTCGTAAGACGAGCCTCGTGGCAAAAATATCATCTCACGCTCGTTTACGTACACAACTTTCCCGTTGAACAAATATTCAGCAGAGCCCTGTATCCTGAAGATAAATCCGTGAGTTGCTCTATTTTGGATTTTTCCATACGGCTTGCTATTGTGCGTTGATGAGGATATAATTTTTGGATTTTCTATATAGCCTGTCATAGTACTCTCCTTTCTGTCGCACAACCGGTGACTGCACAAAAGGTTAAAGAATCGGCATTTTGGAATAAAGCTTCAAAATGCGAAAAATTGTGATGTAAAATGCATAAAACAAAGAGTTAGATGTTCCAAAGCTTTCACGCTATCACCTTGTGATTTGAAGTCATGCACACATATACTTTCCAATATAATGGTTTGCTGATACCATTATATATCATGCCGAGAGTTTTTTCAACCCATTGTTCGTATTTTTCCATATAGTTTTATTATTTCCATTTACTTCGCCGCCGGTTGCTAGTATAATGTTTTATACTAAAGAAAGGACGTGAAGTAATGAAAAGAAAATTTGACTACACTTGGGTTATCGTTGCACTATGCTTTCTATCCGTTTGCATAAGTCTCGGATTTTGCTCTAGCGGACGTACGATGTACCTCACCGCGATAACCGATGCTCTCGATATCCCGAGAAGCGCCTTCTCGCTTAATGATACATTCCGTTATGTTACGACTACTGTCTTAAGCCTGTTCTTCGGTCGTTTGGTAAATAAATTCGGCACAAAGAAGCTGATGTGTGCAGGATTCTCGTGCCTTATCGGATTTGCGATTCTAAACTCCATTGCCGAGCATTTGGTGGTGTTTTATATAGCCGGTATTCTGCTCGGTATAGGTCTTTCTTGGACGGGAACGACGATGGTTAGTGTCGTTGTAAATAGGTGGTGCAAGAAAAATAAAGGTACGATAACCGGCGCCATTCTTGCCGCGAACGGTCTCGGTGGTGCGGTGTCGGTGCAAATTCTCTCTCCTATTATATTCGATGAGGGTAATGCGTTCGGATACCGAAATTCGTATAGGCTTGTAGCCATAATACTTGCGGTTATGCTCGTGCTGGTATTGGTGTTCTTTAGAGATATGCCCAATGGTGAGACGGCAGATGCCGTTCCTCTGCGCAAAACACGCAAGGCTCGTGGCACCGGCTGGGTGGGGATGGATTATAGTGAAGCCCATAAAAAGCCCTATTTCTATTTGGCGCTTATCTGCATGGCATTCACCGGTATGTCCTTGCAGGGACTTGGAGGTATATCTACGCCTCATATGTACGATGTAGGCATGGATAAGGCATTCGTCGCAAATCTTATGACGTTAAGCAGTATTTGCCTGTTAAGCAGCAAGTTCCTCGCAGGCTTTATGTACGATAAGACAGGTATGAAGGTCACTATGAATATTTGTTTTTCCTCCTCATTTGTGTCGCTTCTCGCTCTCGTTCTTGTCAGCAATACCCCAATAGGCAAGGTCATAGCTTTCATCAGAGTAGTATTCGCAGCCATCGCCCTGCCCCTTGAGACCATTATGTTACCCCTGTATGCAAGTGAACTGTTCGGCAATAAAAGCTTTGACAAGATAGTGGGAATTTTCTCTGCCGCGACCACCGCAGGCTTCGCCTTGGGAGCACCGTTTGCCAATCTTTGCTACGACATATTTGGGAACTATAATGTTTCGTTCATTGTATTTGCCTGCCTGATGATCTTCGTTACCGTTACGATGCAGTTCGTGCTTCGTGCCGCTCATCGTGACAGAGCCGTAATACTCGCAACAGCCGAGAAAATCACTGCTACAGAAGCCGATGTATGTTGATTGGTATGACTGTTGCGGCAGCTGTGCTATCGAAGAAGCTTGCAAATAATTGCTTGATTCATAAGGCTTCTTGAAATTTTCTCATAGCATTATAAATCTAAAAATCATAATCAAAAAAACAGGGCACATTGCTTAGGACAATCTTTGGCGGTGTGCCTTGTTTTAAAATATTAACTTTCAAAAAAGATTTATACGGGTATTTTCGCTCAAATGCTTGCATTCCTTGTTTTTTTGTAGTATAATCTCTCCGGCTACATTGATTCGTCAATTAATTGGCGGCACTTGTAAAACGTAATTAAAGCGATATTGGTGTCGGTTGCACTGTTAACGGATTTATAGCAATATAAGAAAAGCATAATAGAGGAAATAATGGGAAAATTTGACGGTATACTGATTTGTACCGACCTTGACGGTACACTCTATAAAAACGATAAGACAATATCGCCGGAGAACAAGGCGGCTATAGAATATTTTAAATGCAACGGTGGATATTTCACCTTTATTACAGGGCGTATGCCTTATTATTCGCAAGCGGCATATAGTGCCGTGAATCCCAACGTTCCGTTCGGGTGTTCCAACGGAGGCGGTGTTTACGACGGCGCAACGGGAAAATACGTATGGACTCAAAGTATGCCCGCAGGTGTGAAACCTTTAATCGAGCATATAGAAAAGAGTTTTTCTAATGTTGGAATCATGATAACACTGTTTGACAAGACGTCTTTTGCAAGGGATAACGGTGTGACGGAGCATTTCAGGAAAGTAACAGGAGTGCCATATCTTCCGTGCGATTACCGCGAGATAACCGAGCCTATCGCAAAGATAATATTTTGCAGCGATATAGAGGAGGAAATATCAAGCGTAGAAATGGCTCTCAGAGGTCATAGCTTGGCGGATAAATTTGATTTTGTCCGCTCAGAGAGGACGTTATTTGAAATTTTACCCAAGGGTATAAACAAGGGTGTGGCACTTGAAAAGCTTGTTGAATATCTCAAAATAGACCCGACAAAATCCATTGCTATCGGTGATTACAACAACGATATTGGTATGTTCAATGCCGCCGGACTTGGAGTAGCCGTCGCGAATGCTTGCAAGGATGCCAAAGAAGCTGCCGATTACGTTACAGTAAGTAACGAGGAGCACGCGATTGCACGCGTGATTTCCGACATAGAATATGGGATTTATAATCTATGAATGGGTATTTCTAATTTAAAGCGGCTTATTAAAAAGTGAATGGAAAAGCGGTGTACCGATGATTATTTCACACGTTTCCTAGGGAAATTTGTATATTGCTTGACAATTTGCTCGAAAAAAATTATAATATAAGCAGGAAATGAGCCAAGGTCTTATGACTTTGGCTCATATAAATATCTAGCGCGTTGATATGGAGGGAAAAATGAAGAAAACTATAATTTCGTTTTTAATATTAGTTACGTTTCTGTTTTCTTTCATCGGTTGCTCGGCATACAGAGACGTTCCTGATGACGTAGGTAGGAACGAGTATTCGGTCTCGGAATACAGAACCACTATGCAGTATTATGAGGATTTCAAAATCCTGCAGCTTGCCGATTTGCATCTCGGTATTGAAACAGACCTCGCAAAACAGCTTGAGATTGTGGAAAATACAATCAAAGCCGAAAAGCCCGATTTGATTGTTCTGACGGGCGATAACTTTATGTATGCCTCAAAGGGCGTGGTGAGAAGTCTTGCTTCTACGCTTAATTTGGCGTGCAGCGAGTTGACAGAGGAACGCGACGGAAGGCTCACAAAATTCACGATGACCTTTGGCAATCACGATAACCAAGGTGATTATTCGAGATATTTCGTTAATGAGGTTATCAGCTCTTATGCGGCTGAGGACGGAAACGAGATATCCGAGAAGAAATTTGCGGCTTTTGTTGATTACGAGGACGATAATCTCTTCGGACTTACCAATTTCTACATAGACCTCGTTGACGGCAGAGAAAAGAGTCGTGAGGTTGTTGATGTCAAATACCGCATACATATAATTGATTCCAACACCTATCATTTCAATGGAATTAATTACGGTTACGACGTCATACACGATGAGCAACTTGAGCATGCCGTAAATATATACGAGAATGCTACTGCGGACAAGGATTATATCGGAATGGCGTTCTTCCATATTCCTTTTTATGAATATGAGGATGCATACGAGGAATATACGAGTGATAGCAATTCTGCATCGGTAGGGCAGGGTGAGTTCCGCGAGGGCGTGTCGTACGCGTATGTAAACAACGGTTCTTACAAAATGCTCAGAGATGCCAATATCGTCGCTTTTTCGACAGGGCACGACCATATAAATTACGGTGATTTCATTTACCGTGCCGGCTGCGGTGACGTAAGCGAGCGCGCTATCTTTTCATACGGTGTGAAAAGCACCAATCAGCTTTATCACGATACCGATATTATGGGATACAAGACAATTACGCTAAGAGATATTTCGGTATCTGAGTTTACAACTATCGAAAACGTCAACGCGAACTTCAAAAACGTAACGGGAGGTTATAAATATTATGAAAACTGATCGCATAAACCTTCTTACGCGTATTGCAACCGGAATTTTGCTGTTGTTCGCATGCTTCTTTATGTATGATTTTTACAAGTGCCTATCGGGATTTATTGCGAACGGATTTCGTGAGCCGCTCGTTATGCTTCCAATGATTCTGGCGTTTTTACTGCCGGTTTTATGCTTCTTATTCTTCTTTTACGACTTTTACGTACGTGATTTGAATAGCGTTGTAAAACTGATTTACAGGTGCTTTGTGGCGGTGTACGCTGTTGTTGATTTGGTACTTATATTTTCCAATATAAGTATTTATGCAAGCAATAACGCCCTGGGCGTGTACGACTCTTTGCCTAGTATTGTCCTCCATTTTCCGTATGATATGATAGTCATTTTAATCACGATTGCCGTGATGCAGGTTTTGAGTATCTTCTTCGTAAAACCCGGTACCGAAGCCGAAATGACGCTTTCCAAAATAAAGCAAACAGGTGCGGCATCTATTGGTATCGTGGAGTATATAGCTATTTGCGTTATGGCGATTATAGTCTTCGTTTTTACAGGAGCTGCGATAACTGCTACATTTACGGCATTCGCCAATGCCTTTTATGATTTCAGATTTGTATTTCTGATTTTATGGGTTATGCTTATTCCTATGGCTAATCTTCTGCTCATTGCACTTAAACCCGAAAAAACTCGGCTTTCTAAGCGCAATAAAATGATAATATTAGGTTCCGGTATAGGAGCAAACGTTATTTTCGGTTTGCTTTTCCTGATATTTGAGCTTTCTTATCCCGATTTTCTTGTGCATATCGGAAAGCCTTTGTTCTTGATTGCATTCTCTGTTTCGATGCCGATTGAGCCTGCTTTGATTCTTGCAATTATGCTTATCGGTACCGTAACTTTTGCGGTCCGCATTTTGCTTCTTCTTGTGAGGGATACTGAAATCAAAGAGAGCTAAAAATAAAAGTTTAGAGTTTACCGTGAGGTGAATAAAAAACACAAGTAAGGCGTAAAATCGGCTTGCTTGTGTTTTTTGGTGAGTATTTAGGTTTGTGTGATGTTAATTATTAAATCTGCGCGAGCTTTTGGGTTTGTGACAGAAAAATATTTATTTTCCATCGGAATCCATTCGCTGAAAAACCGCTTGGCAAGCGTCGGGGTATTCCGTATCGAAATGCGATGCGCTTGAGCTTCCGGAGAAATATTTAAAAATATTGCAAGGTCGTAATATTTGGAAAATTCCGGATGCATTGAATACACGCCCTCTATAACGGTAAGCTTTTTCGGCTCAACTGTAATCGGCAGGCAGAGTGTTTGCGTCGAGCAATCAAATCGCCTGAAGTGCACGTTTTTGTGCTTTGCAAGCGGTGTTAGTACCTCATCGTGAAAGCGCTCGCGATCAATGTTTCCGCCTATTTCGGAAAAACGTTCCTTCGTGCGCTGCTCGGGACGGAGAAAGAAATCGTCCATATGGAATACGTTGCAATCGTAAACCTCTTGAAGAATTTCAGCAAGAGTTGTTTTCCCTGAGGCGCTTCCGCCTTCAATAGCGACTATTATACGGTCATTGCTCGCTAGCTTATCGATTTTTTCAAATACGTCGAGTAAATCAGCATAGCGGTTTGAGATAACGCGGTAAGCCGGTCGGTATTCTGCGCGAAAGACCTCTGAATGATGTAGCGGGGGATAACCGGTAGCCTGCCATAGTGAGAGTTTTTTATCAAACTCCGAGACGGCTAGCGGCAAATCACCGCAGGATACAAGCTCTTTGACGACGGAAAGCATATATTCAAGCCGCTCCTTACCGTTCGGCTCTTTTTTTGCCGAAAGGGCGAAAAGACGTGTGAGGGTTTCGGGGGTCAATCCGTTATTAAGGCAGGAAAGGTGGACACGGCTATATCTGTCGCCAAGTGACTCTATGCGCTTGGGTGCGTTTTTTGGTATCGCTTCGTATTCGGACTTAACGTATCCGCACGCCTCATTCTCGGCTGCAACCAAATGCTCACAGCCGAAAACGCTTTGAAATATAAATTTAAATATATCTTCTGCCTCAAGCCTGGGATATACCCGGGAGTGCTCCGGAAGAAGCTCTCGTATTCTGTCGTTTTCTTCTTCGTAAGCGCTCATTTCAACCTCTCGAGCTTTAGTGTTTTTGAATTTTCAAGCAAAATAACGAATATTGGAACCAGAATTATCTGCACAATAATACCCGGAATGGCATTTGTAATAGCACCTGCAATAAATGCTGCAAATGTGAACGAACTTCCGCTAGCCGCTAAGCAAATAAACATTGCCGCGCCCCAGATTGCACGTCCGAGCAGCATTGCCGTAAGCAGTGAGCAGAAAATATACGGCTTTTTGCGTGGGAGAAGCTTATGCATAATCCCCACAACAGCACCGTATGCAGCGAGCTCAAAAGCCATACAAAGCGCCGTAGGGAAAAGCGGAGGCATACCGATTGTAATTGAGCGAAAAAGCGGTGCGATAAAACCAACCAGCATACCCCAATGCCACCCGCAAATAAAGCCGCAAAGCAAAACAGGCAGATGCATTGGGCAAAGCATAGCACCAATTTCGGGAATCTGGCCCGTCAAAAACGGCAACACGTAAGCAATTGCAAGAAAGAGTGCAGCCAGAACCATTTTTAAGGTTTGATTTTGGTTTTTCATTTAAAGCTCCTGATTATAGCTAAAATGTGTTTAAAAGTTGCCGTGGCAGCAAAATTGAAGTATTTTCATTCGCCACGGTGCAGATTGAGAAAAGCAAATTCAGCTCTATTGCAAATAATTTTAGCATAATAACATTTTGAAAACAAGCAGATTTGATTAAAATGTAAGAATTTTTAAGTAAAATAATAAAAAATGAGCAAGACGGAGAACGTAGTCGTCACTCTTACCTTGCTCATTGCTTTGTGTCAGAAACTTATATTAGAAAATTTTTTCCCATTCGTAGAACATGGGGGTGTTTTCACCGCATTCAACACCGTAAATCGTAAGATTGCCTATTTCGCCTGCAAGTGCTATTGCAGCTCTGCCTCTGCCGTAAATATTCTTTATCGAGATGTTGTAGGTCTCTTCCTTGGTGCAGTGGCGGTAGCTATACATTTTCATATCACCTATTCTTATTGCAAAGTTTCCGTGGTCGAGATGAGGGGAATCTGCGGAAACGTCGTAAATACCGTCAATATCAATATCGTGTAGCTTTGTATCACCTTGATTTAGAAGACGAACCAACGTGCAGTATGAGGAAGCGTGTATATTTCTTATTTTTACGTTGCAAATGTCGGTTGAAAGACCTTCGACTCTGAATTTTCCTTCGGTTTTGCCCGCAAGACCTGTGAGTGCAACTGTATCATCCTCTGTGAAGCCTGTGAGATTTTCGATAATTATGTCGTGACAGCCTTGACGAAGATCCACTCCGTCGGCATTCTTGACGCATACTTCTTCGGGTTTTTCACGAATAAGTCCGTGGTAAAGATTACCATCTGCATCGACAGCACTGTCGTCTGCAAGAAAATCTATATTTCCTACGTATCCGTTGGCGCAGAATATAAGATTAATGCTCCACCAACGTTGATGTACGCAACGTATACCGGAAATTTTGAATCCGTCAACATTTGTAAATAGTATGAGGTTGTTTTTGTAAAGCGGGGCTATTCTTTCTGCAGGAGGCACCGCTTCGCAAAGTCCGTTATGCGAGCCACCGTCAAGCACAGCTACTCCGCGTCCGATTATATTTATATTGCGGTCGGTTCCGTCCTGAGTCGTACCTTCAGGGGTTTCGTTGTGCTCGTTTACGAAAATATTGGAATAGCACCCGTCAGCCTGCCTCAAATGGCAGTCCTGAAGAATAATCGTGAAATTCGAGGGAAGCCTTACAGCTTCGTCAATTTCCCAATTTCCTGTAACGATTGCGGTTCTCCTGCGGCTTGCCAGCGCTTCGTTTATGAGTTTCGTTATGTGAGCAGTACCGCCCTTTTTGAAAGTATTAATCACTTTTAAGCTCCGTTTCTTGAAATAATATAGAAATGTACTTAGATACGTAGATATGATACCATATACGGTGTTTTTTGTCAATAAAGTGTTGCTTCGAAAAATTTTCGTAATAATTAAAAACGGCACCGAATTTGAATTGGTGCCGTTTTTGATATCAACTTTCAAAATTTAATCTTTTGCTATCCGAGGCGCGACTTATGCAAAAACTACTTCGCATGCCTTTCCGGAAATCTTTTTTCCGCAGTCCAGCTCTATTGTGCATTGCTTATGGAAGACGATGATTTTTCTTCCGTCTTCAATCTGAATACCCTGAGCATCGGAATTGTTCACAAGCACCTTTACAGTCTTTTCGGAGATTTCCTCGGGAAGTATCATATAAGCGTATTTTCCGTATGACTGGTCGGTAGGGATTTCAAGCGTGAACGCTTCTGCTTCTACATGATATGGCTTGCCGTTGCTAAAGTAGTTTCGGTTGTAGTCGTATTCTCTGTGAGCAACCGATGCCTTGAAAGGCGCATTTGCATCAAGATTTCTGTAAGCTATACCGTTATGAATAACAAGATTTCCATTCTCCTTAAGCGTAACGTCTCCGACTGCGTGGCAATGGTTTACCGTTGTATGTATAGGCTCTCCATTGGATTCCTTAAGGTCTGTACCTAGAAGAACCATGCCGTAAGGCGTCGCAAATGCGCTAACTACTGCATTGATTCCGTAGTTTTCAGCTCCAATGAAGCAAGCGGCAATGTCGTCAGACTGAGCGCCTCCGAAGTCTTCGGTATCTACCTTGTACCAGGTAAAGCCTTCGGCTCTGCCTTCATATGCGCGGTTAAGAAGAACCTCATCGCTTTCGGTTCGGCAGGTTACGCCGGGGAAATAGTTGAAATCGCTTACGTTAAAGAAATTGGAATACTCGTTTCCGTAACGCATAATGCAGCATGCAGTTCCGTAAGAGAGGTTGACTGCGAGATAGTTCTCGTCCTTATTGCATTCTGCCTGATAAAGTGTTGGGTCCGAACCCTTAAAGCTTACGTACAGATCTCCCGTATGCATAGTGAGATACTTTGAAACAGGGAAGTACCTGTTTGGCACGTCGGGAGTTTTTCCTGATTCAAGTTCGGCTCTGAATTGGCGAAGCTCGGCTTCTCTGGTGATTGTACCGCAGTTAAGCAATTCATCAATAACCTTTATCCAAGATTTCATGTTATAGTCAAGTCCGCGTGAAATCTCTCTTCCGCGTGTGAGGTAGTCGCCTCCGCAGCCTCCGATAAGATGTCGGACTCCGTCAAGCAAAAGATTTGCAAGATTGTCGAGTGCGTACTGAGGGCAGGCAAGGGACGTATCCTTAACCAAAGAAAATATTCTGGTTGCATCGGAAATAAATGCCGAGCCGTAACCGAGAGTATATATTCTTCTGTGATGCTGGAAATAAGAGCCGTCCTCCTGCGGACCTTCATAGGCTCCGGGAACAGTTTCGTTTGCCATATTATCAACGACCATTTTGATTTCCTCGGGGTCGGAAAGGAGTGCGGCGCGGCGCATGCTTGTAGAGCAATACCATGCAAGATTTGCTCCTGTATGATATGCATTCTTAACTGTCAGGATTTCGGGGCGGCATTTAACCGAGCCCTTATCGAGAAGCTTTATAAGCGCAGTGCGTAGCTCTTCGGGAAGCTCACCGTCGAGTATAATAAGGAATAACGAAAGATTGACCGGAAGACCGATATCACCCTGCCACCAGTTATCGTTTTTATATTCACCATAGGCAAGGTCTGTTAGGTGCCCCTTTATAAGATCCATCATCTCCGCCTTTTCATCCGCTGATGCAACCTTTAGGGCGTATATAAGGTTGCCTATTCTGGAAATTAAGTGAGACACAGGCCAAAATTCATTATGCGTTAGGGTGTAGTCAACGTCAGAAAAACGGTATCCACCCATTTCAAGAGGACTTGGCACGGTAAGCGCGCGGTATTCCTTTATAAGCTCCTTGTAGTTTTCTTTTGCAGGCGTCGCAAGAGCAAGCTGTTTCATGCGTTCTTTTATTATATGGAAATCGTTGTTCATAATAGGCACCTCATATTTCAGTTTCAATTTTATTATAACTAATTTTTTTAGTATATTCTATATCTTTATTTGCAATTTTTAACATAATATTGCTGCAAATATTTCTCTGAGTTCCAATAATGCTTTATAAACAAAGCAAGAGGCGGACTTAAAATCCGCCTCTTGCTGAAGCTTAAATAATGTTAAGTAATACATTTTGCAATTGCATTGCAAATCAAGCTGTATTTATACACCGGAATAAGCAGAAAAACCGCCGTCAACGGGTAATACGTGCCCTGTAATGAATCCGGATGCTTTGTCGGAAAGAAGGAAGAGGAGTGCACCGATAAGCTCTGAGCCCTCGCCAAAGCGTCCCATAGGAGTACCTCTAAGAATTTTTTCAGTTCTTGCTGTTGGGGTTCCGTCTTCATTGTAGAGCAAAGCTTTGTTCTGGTTGGTAACGAAGAATCCGGGAGCGATGGCGTTTGCTCTTACACCTGTTCCTGCAAAATGTACTGCGAGCCACTGTGTGAAATTGGAAACAGCGGCTTTTGCAGCGCTATACGCGGGGATTTTCGTAAGAGGACGGAAAGCATTCATTGAGGAAATATTGATTATATTTCCTCCGTTTCCGCTCTTTGCCATATCAAGCGCGAATACTTGGGTGGTTATGAAAGCTGCAGTCACGTTAAGGTCAAATACGAATTTAAGTCCGTCCTGAGTCAAATCAAAGAAATCCTGAACGTCCGGATTGCTAAGGGTTTCAGCATCGAAATATTCGTTTGCCGTGGTGGCTCTGCCGTTGTTTCCACCGGCACCGTTGATAAGGATATCGCAGGGACCGAGCTTCTCGTCAACGACTTTTTTTGCCTCCTCAATGCTTGCTTTATCAAGGCAGTTCGTTTTTATGGCAATGGCATTGCCGCCGTTAGATCTTATCTCGGCAGCAACAGCTTCTGCTGCATCAAGATTTATATCGAGCAGCGCAACTGAGCCTCCGCAGGCTGCGATAGCACGGGAAAAATCCGAGCATAAAATACCGCCTGCACCCGTAACTACGGCAACCTTGCCGTTCAAATCGATTTCAAAGGGTAAAAACATAATTACTTATCTCCTCCGGAGCATTTTTTTATAGCTTCCCAAAGACCGAACAGATACGTTGCTCCGAGAGCTCTGTCATAAAGACCGTAGCCGGGACGTCTGTCCTCGCCCCAGATGTTTCTTCCGTGGTCGGGGCGGGTGTAACCTTCGAATCCGTTATCGGATAGCGCTTTCATAATGCCGAACATATCAAGCGAGCCGAATTCGGTGGGGTGAGGTGATTCATTAAAGAAGAGCACACCGTCCTCTCTGTCGGAGAACTTGATGTTTCTTGCATGGAGGAAATGAATTCTTCCCATTTTTGCGTATTTTGCAGCCATTTTAACGAGGTCGTTATCTCTGCCCGCTCCGAGTGAGCCTGTGCAGAAGGTAACACCGTTATAGACTGAGGGAACTGCAGCAAAGAGCTTGTCAAGCTGCGCTTCCGATACGATGATACGGGGAAGTCCGAAAAGGCTCCACGGCGGATCATCCGGGTGAACTGCCATTTTGACGTCGCACTCCTCACAAACCGGCATCAATTTCTTAAGGAAATATACCATATTGTCAAAGAGCTTGTTCTCGTCGATTTCGGAATAACGTGCAAGAAGCGAAGAAAGCTCCTCCTTGGTATAGCTTTCATCCCAGCCGGGAAGCGAAAGCGACTGTTTTCTGGGGTCGAGCGCATCGACTGTTCTCTGGTCGTATGCAAGACAGTTGGAGCCGTCCTCGGTTACGTATTTGAGCTCCGAGCGGACCCAGTCGAAAACGGGCATAAAGTTGTAGCAAATAACCTTAACGCCTGCCTCGGCTAGATTTCTTATAGTTTGAGTGTAGTTATCTATAAGCGCATCTCTTCTTTCGGTGCCGAGCTTGATTTCCTCGTGCACCGGAACGCTTTCGATAACTTCCATTTCAAGACCTGCCGCATTTATCTGCGCCTTAAGAGCGTTTATGGATGCCTTGTCCCAAACCTCTCCTACGGGAATGGTATAAAGTGCGGTTACAACTCCGGTTATACCGGGAATCTGTCTTATGTTTTCAAGAGTTACGGGATCCTTTTCACCGTACCATCTGAAAGTCATTTTCATAGTGTAGCCTCCGTTTTTATTTATTTTTTCATTGAAAATCAGTTTTATACGAGCGTTTAAATCTCGGTTACGGTATCGTGAGATTTATAAGCCGCAAGCAATATTCTAAGAGCATACTGTGCACTGGAAAGAGAAATCGGAACCGGGGTGCCATTCTTCAGTGCCGTGTAGAACTTGCTTATGAGGTGCTTGTGTCCGTTTCCGTAGCATTCCTTTCCGCAGTAATCGCTGACAAGAGATGGGTCGCATATTTTTACGTCGTCAACGTATACGTCGGGGGATTTGATATCAATTCTGTGATTCTTCGTGGATATTGATATCGTGGTGGTTTCTTTTCCGAGATAAGAGGTCGTGAAATAGAAATTAGCCTGTTTTCCCTCGCTGTAGTAAATAATACCCTCGGCGCTGTCCTCAACGTCAATGACACCTTTCAGGTGGTGATTTGAAACCGTCGCACATACCGAGGTAGGTGTGCCGAGGAACTGAGTCATAAGGTCTATCGTATGTATTGCCTGGTTTATCATAACGCCACCGCCCTCGGTGCGCATGCTTCCGCGCCAGCCGCTGTCGGTGTAGTAGCTTTTGCTTCTTTGCCAGAAAATAGTGCCGTAAGCGTGAATTGCGCCGCCGTCCTCGTTGATAATTTTCTCTGCGAGTGCGGTTGAGGGATTGAGTCTGTTCTGGAAGCAGACGCAAACGGTTGCTGCGCTTTTCTTTTCAGCCTCAAGCATCTGCGAGAGCTCCTCGCGATTGATGCATGCGGGTTTTTCGAGAAATACGTTAATGTTTTTCTCAAGTGCGGCGATAGTCATAGGTGCATGCAGATAGTGCGGAGTGCAAATATGAACCGCATCAAGCTCCTCGGAGGAAAGCAATTCGCTGTAATCGGTGTATATCCTCGAGGAAAGGGAATACTCGGCAGCACGCGCTTCGGCTCTTTCCTTTACAGTGTCGCAAAGCGCCACCACCGCGACGTCGGTGTTGGTTGAGAGCGCTCCCAGATGATTCGGAGCAATAGCACCGCAACCAACAAGAGCTACCTTGAATTTTTTAGTACTCATAATTTTACCCCTGTGCCTCTGTTTTTTCGTTTACTCGGTGTTCTTTTGAAATGGCTATTCTCTTTTTGAGCTCGGAGAGGAAGAGCTCGCCGTCGATGGGAAGGGTAATCGGCTTGCCGAGCCAGGATGAAAGATGCATAGCATTTGCAAGCTCAACACCGTGGATACCCTCCTCGGCTTTGGCGTAAACCTCTTCAAGTCCGAGAATGGCGTTTGCTATATTACTGCATATACCGGAATGCTGAGTGTTTTCACCCTCAATTTCTACCTCTAGCGTGGGGATTACAGGGGGAGTGTTGAATCCCGTTCCGGTTGCGAAGCACCATTCGCGCTCCGACATTTCAAGAGCTGTGTAATAAAGCTTGCCGTTTTCAAAAACAAGCTTTCCACGCGTACCGGTTATCTCAAAACGGTTGGTACCGGGAGCATCTGCGGTAGTGGTGATAAAGACGCCGGTTGCACCGTTGGGATACTCGCAATAGCAGGTAACGTCGTCCTCAACCTCAATGTTGTGCCACTTTCCGAAATGGCAGAACGCGCGAAGCTTGGAGGGCATCATACCTACTATCCACTGGAAAAGGTCAAGCTGATGAGGTGCCTGGTTGTAGAGCACACCTCCGCCCTCGCCGACCCAGGTAGCGCGCCAAGCGCCCGTGTCGTAGTAGTACTGTGATCTGTACCAGTCGGTGATTATCCAGTTGGTTCTCTTGATATCGCCAACC
>JAZNDN010000058.1:0-8752 GCA_045588085.1 Eubacteriales bacterium | reverse complement strand
AAGCAGTTCTCTTGTTGTATCTAACGGCACAAAGTGTGATAAGTTATATGAGGTGTTAGATGCTATCGCAATTTATCCTGAATTGATACATAAAATTCTTGACAGAGTCAGAGTGCTTCTGGCAGACGCGCGCGAGCGTGGCGTCGCGGCTGTGCTTGTTGATGCACCGTTGCTGTTTGAAAGTGGTTTTGACAGGGAATGCGACCTTGTCATTTCGGTTATTGCGGATAAGAAAACGCGCATCAGCAGAATAATGGAGCGAGACGGAATCAGTGAATATGATGCAATCAGGCGTATAGATTCTCAGTTGCCTGACGAATATTTAGTTAGTCACTCTGATTTTATAATCAACAATACGGGCTCTGCTGAAAATATGGCGGAGCAGGTCGCAAAAATAGCCGAAAATATATTGAAAAGAGGTAAATAAGATGGAAAAGAAGAGCATCGGAAAGGAAATGCTTGATAAGCTTTCTTACAGAAAAAAGAATATATACGAGGAATCCTCAGCAGAGAAAATTAAGGAAATATACGACTATGCCGAGGAATATATGAGCTTTTTGGATTCGGCTAAGACCGAAAGAGAAACGGTTGAAGTTTCGATTAAAGCCGCTGAGGAGAACGGATATTCGGAATATAAGCTCGGTGATGCTTTGAGCGCGGGTGATAAGAGATATTTCAATAATCACGGCAAATCCTTGATTCTTTTCCGTATCGGTGAGGCAGACGTTGAAAAGGACGGAATAAGAATACTCGCATCTCACATTGATTCTCCGAGGCTTGATTTGAAGCAGGTACCCATGTATGAGGATTCGGGTATGTGCTTCTTTAAAACGCATTATTACGGCGGTATAAAGAAATATCAGTGGACTACCATTCCGCTTGCACTTCACGGCGTTGTAGTCAAAAATAACGGAGAAAAAGTTAATATCACCATAGGTGAGGACCCCAAGGACCCAATTTTCTATATTAACGACTTGCTTCCTCATCTTGCGGCTAAGCAGTCGGCAGAGCCTCTCGGTACCGCAATTACGGGCGAGAACCTTAATATTCTCATCGGAGGATTGCCGTATGATGATAGCGAGGTAGGTGATAGAATTAAGCTCACCGTCCTCTCCTTCCTTCACGAAAATTACGGAATTACCGAAAGCGACCTTCTCAGTGCGGAGCTTTCCTTGGTTCCCGCATCGAAGGCGAGAAACGTCGGATTTGACGGAGCGTTTATATCGGCTTACGGTCATGATGACAGAGTGTGCTCCTATCCTGCTCTGACAGCTCTCATGAACATTCAAAGCAACTCGCATACCGTAATGGTCATTCTTGCGGATAAGGAAGAGGTCGGCTCGGACGGTGTCAGCGGTATGCAGAGCGATATACTTGTAGATATAATTGATGAAATAGCTATTGCTATGGGTAAAAATCCCAGAGCCGTAAGAATAAACTCCAAGTGTCTGAGTGCCGACGTAAATTCCGCATACGACCCCAATTTCCCGGACGTTTACGAGAAGCGTAACAGCGCAATGCTTTCTTGCGGTACCGTTATGAGTAAGTACACAGGCTCCAGAGGAAAATCCGGAACCAGTGATGCATCCGCGGAATTTGTTGCATTTGTCAGAGGCATTTTTGATGACAATGGCGTTATCTGGCAGTCTGCTGAGCTCGGAAAGGTAGATGCAGGTGGCGGTGGAACCGTGGCAAAATATATTGCAAACCATAACATTGAAACGGTGGATATAGGTGTTCCCGTAATATCTATGCACGCTCCCTACGAGGTTATTTCAAAGGCAGACCTTTATTCAACTTACGAGGCGTTCAGCGCTTTCATCAAATAAGTAGAAAGTCGACAGTTTATGATTTTTGATAAGCTTATTCCCGCGGAGGACAGATACAGAGAAATAGAGCGGCTTATGAGTCAGCCCGACGTCGCCTCCGACGGAAAAAGATATACAGAGCTCGTAAAGGAATACAACTCGCTTACCGCAGTAGTTGAAAAATATCGCGAGCTTAAAGCTGCCAAAGGTGCTCTTGAGGAGGCGATATCTCTGCGCGATGATTCTTCGGTGGAAAAAGAACTCAGGGAGCTTGCTCAGGCGGAAGCAGAGGATTTGGAGCTGCTTATAGAAAAGCTCGAATCTGAGCTTAAGATTTTGTTAATTCCCAAGGACCCCAACGATTCAAGAAATACCGTTATCGAAATCAGAGCAGGTGCAGGCGGTGAGGAGGCTGCTCTTTTCGCTGCGGATTTGTTCCGTATGTATTCTATGTATTCTACTAAGCTTAGGTTCGGCTTAGATATCGTCAACGTCAACGAAACCGAGCTTGGCGGATTTAAGGAAATAACATTTACCGTTACGGGTGATGGCGCATATTCGAGGTTCAAGTTTGAAAGCGGTGTTCACAGAGTTCAAAGAATTCCCGTAACCGAATCAAACGGAAGAATTCAGACCTCAACCGTTACTGTTGCGGTTTTGCCTGAGGCGGAGGAGGTTGAGGTTGAGGTCAATACGGCGGATTTGAAATTCGAATCCTGCAAGTCCAGCGGTGCCGGCGGTCAGCATATAAACAAGACCGAATCTGCCGTGAGGCTTACGCACAAGCCCACCGGTATAGTTATCGAATGTGACCAGGAGCGCAGTCAGCTTCAGAATAAGGAGCGAGCATTAAGAATCCTTTACACCAAGCTCTATGATATGAAGCAAAAGGAACAGACCGATGCAATAGCTTCCGAGCGTAAGAGTCAGGTCGGAACGGGTGACAGAAGCGAAAAAATAAGAACCTACAACTATCCTCAGTCGCGAATAACCGACCACAGAATAAATAAAACCGTTTTTACCTTTGATGCATTCCTTAACGGCGATATCGGAGAGCTTGTTGACGATCTGATTGCAGACGATACTGCAAGAAGGCTGCAGGAGTGATTTCGATGAATACGGAAATTGTTAAAATTGATGTACTTAACGATGCCGCCGAGGCGTGTTTGAAAAGAGCGGCAGACATAATCAAAAACGAAGGTCTTGTCGTTTTTCCGACAGAAACGGTTTACGGACTCGGTGCTGACGGAACCTCTCCTTCTGCGGCAAAGAAGATATATGCGGCAAAGGGAAGACCCTCGGATAACCCCTTGATTATACATATAGCAAGTCCGGAAGATGCTGAAAAGTATACCTATACAAACGATTTGTATTACCGTTTGGCAAAGCGTTTTATGCCGGGACCTCTGACGGTAATTCTCCCCGCAAAGCCTCTTGTTCCGCTTGAAACCAGAGCTAATTTACCTACGGTTGCGGTAAGATGCCCTCAAAATGTGATTGCAAGGCGTCTTATTGAGCTTTCAGGCGTACCAATTTGCGCTCCTTCTGCAAATTTATCCGGAAGTCCGTCTGCCACTAAGGCGTCTCACGTAATCGACGATATGAACGGTAGAGTGGATATGATAATTGACGGAGGCGATTCGGATTTTGGTCTTGAGTCCACTATAGTCAAGATTGACGATGACGGTGGTGTAACTCTTCTCAGACCGGGCAAAATCACAGTTGCCGACCTCGAAGACGTCGTTTCGAACGTCAGAATAGCAGAGGCTGTTAAAGAAATGCTGAAGGAAGGGGAGACGGTGCTCTCTCCGGGAATGAAATACAGGCATTACGCCCCCAAGTCTCCGCTATATCTCATAGATGCCGACACTGAGCGTGCATGCGAGGTGCTCCGCGAGCAGACGCGCGGTAAAAATATTGCAATAATTTGCTATGATTCGGATTATGACCTTTTCAAATCGGCTATTCCTGATTGCTACGTCTATAAATTCGGAGAAAAGAATGACGAGATAGGTCAGGCAAGAGTTTTGTTTGATATACTCAGAGATGCGGATAAAAGGGAATTTGACGAAATTTACGCTCCATTGCCATCGGCAGAGGGGATAGGTTTGGCTTTATATAACAGAATGATAAGAGCTGCAGCTCATCATATTATAAGAATGTGACGGTACTGAAATGGCAAAGAAGAAAAACAATGCGATTGAAGATTTAAAGAAAAATGAGGCTCCTGCAACACCGCAGCTAATAACCGATACGCTCGAAAAGAACTATATGCCGTATGCTATGAGCGTTATCGTTTCGCGCGCGATTCCGGAGATTGACGGCTTCAAGCCTTCGCACAGAAAGCTCCTTTATACCATGTATAATATGGGTCTGATGACAGCGCAAAAGACAAAAAGCGCAAATATTGTAGGGCAGACTATGAGACTCAATCCTCACGGTGATGCTTCAATCTATGAAACCATGGTTCGTCTTACCCGCGGAAACGAGGCGTTGCTTCATCCGTTTATAGATTCAAAGGGCTCTTTTGGTAAGCAGTATTCACGCGATATGGCGTATGCTGCCTCAAGATATACTGAGGCTAAGTTGGACCCGTTTTGTGCCGAGCTTTTCAGCGGTATAGATAAGGATGCGGTTGATTTTGTTCCTAACTATGATAATACGATGCAGGAGCCATCTCTGCTTCCTACCACGTTCCCAAATATTCTCGTTTCGCCTAATTTGGGAATAGCGGTTGGTATGGCTTGCTCGATATGCTCCTTCAATCTTGCTGAAATTTGCGACGGAACAATAGCACTTCTGAAAAATCCAAAAACCACTATCGAACGCTTTATGGATATCGTCAAGGCACCTGATTTTTCCGGAGGTGCAAATATAATTTATGATGCCGAGCAGATGAAAAAGATATACCTTACCGGCTCCGGCAGCTTCAAGATGCAGGCAAAGTATACTTATGATGCCAAAAATCACACTATTGACATTCATGAAATTCCATATTCATCCTGCATTGAGGCGATAATAAAGAAATCCCTAGATATGATGAAGAGCGGTAAGCTCAAAGAGGTATCCGACGTCAGAGATTCGGTTGATCTCAGTGCTACAAAGCTTATCACCATAGACCTCAAAAAAGATGCAAAGCCCGACGTTGTTATTCAGAAGCTTCTGGCATCAACCGAGCTTGAAAACAATTTCGACTGCAATTTCAATATTCTCGTTGAAGGCAAACCCATGCTTCTTGGAATAAGAGAAATACTTGCCGAGTGGATAAAGTTCAGAATGAAGTGCCTTTCAAGAGAGCTTGCATTTACTTTGAAAAAGAAGGAAGAAAAGCTCCATTTGCTTGAAGGACTCGCAAAGCTTCTCGTTGATATAGACAAGGCGATAGCAATAATCAGAGGAACGTCCGATGAAAACGACGTTGTTCCTAATCTCGCAAAGGCCTTTGATATTACTGTAATTCAGGCGGAATATATAGCCGACATAAAGCTTCGTCATCTTAACCGTCAGTATATTATCAACAGAATGAATGAGTTTGACGACCTCAAGCGCGATATTGACGAGCTTAAGTCAATCCTCAGAGATGATTTGAAGCTTAAGGATTTGATTATATCTCAGCTCAAGGAAATAAAGAAAAAGTATGGCATGCCGAGAAAAACCCAGCTTATTGAGAAGAGCGAGGTTGCTTCGGCTAAGACGGAGGATATATTCTTCGAAAATTATAATTGCCGTCTTGTTCTTACCAGAGGCGGATATTTCAAGAAGCTCTCTGCGCAGGCTATGCGTTCTTCCGAGGAACAGAAGCTAAAGGAAGGGGACTATGTCATTTACGAGGAAGACACGGATAATAAGGGTGAGGTTATATTCGTAACCGATAAATGCAGAATATATAAGGCAAAGGTTTGCGATTTTGATTTGACAAAGCCTTCACAGATGGGTGAATATATCCCTTCAAGACTCGGAATGGAGGACGGTGAGCACGTCGTCGCCTGTAAGATGATTTATGAGATAGTTCCCACCCACCATATGATTTATATATTTGAAAACGGCAAGGGTGTAAGGATACCAATGTCTGCTTATGAGGCAATAGACAGGCGCAAGAAGCTGACAGGAGCATATTCCTCGGCATCGCCTCTTGTTGCAGCATTTTATGAAGCAGAGAAGCCTCTCAAAATATTTATAAGAAGCGATTTTGGCAGAGGTCTTTTGTTCACCAGCGACCAGCTTGAACCCAAAAACACCAGAACTGCCGGCGGAAATCAAATTCTGAGCTTTTCAAAGAAAAAAGGAAAGATTGATTTGGCGACCGACAGACTTAACTCGTTAGGGGTTGACGTTTCGAAATTCAAGAAACAAATACCCTCAACCGGATGCATAATGAATCAGCTAACCTTTAATTTCTGATAAAAAAGGGCGTATGCGGAGAAAGCTCTGCATACGCCTAAAATTTTTAGTTCGCAGTATCGAATTTGTAACCAACGCCCCAAACGGTTTTCAATGACCATTTGTCAGACACGCCCTCAAGCTTTTCGCGAAGGCGCTTTACGTGAACGTCAACTGTTCTTGAGTCACCGAGGTAGTCAAAGCCCCAAACCTTGTCAAGAAGCTGATCGCGAGTGAAAACTCTGTTACAGTTGGAAGCGAGGAAATAAAGAAGCTCAAGCTCTTTCGGGGGGATATCAATAGCTTTTCCGTTGAGCTTTAGTTCATATCTTTGAAGGCTGATTTCTATGTTTTCAAACTTAACGACCTCGTTGTCAGCCGACTTTGTGTGTGCGGTGTATCTGCGGAGAACCGCCTTTATTCTTGCCGAAAGCTCTTTCATGTCGAATGGTTTTACTATAAAATCGTCAGCACCGAGTTCAAGTCCCAACACCTTGTCAAAAACCTCGCCCTTAGCCGTTATCATAATAACCGGCTTTGATGAAATTTCGCGTATTTCGCGGCACAGCTGCCAGCCGTCCTTGCGGGGCATCATTATATCAAGAAGAACCAAATCAGGCTCGTACATCTTGAACATCTGAATTCCTTCTACGCCGTCGTTTGCGGTTCTGACCTTATAGCCCTCGTTCTCGAAATACAGCTTCAGCATATCGCATATATTGAGATCGTCATCTACAACAAGTAATTTAGTTTCCATTATTTTTACCTCCAATTGTTAACTTTGTTAAAATTATCAATATCTTAACAATTTTATTATAGGATAAATTTATGTAATTGTCAAGAACAATTTATGAATTTTCCTATTCGCGTCGGATATTATTTATTATTTGGGTTATTTATAACTATTTTAAGCTAAAGACTTGATTAAAATTAAAAATTGTGGTAGAATTACGTAGTATATATTTATACTTAGTATTACTTAAAGGCGGTTTAATATGAAGCTTGGCATAGTAGGTCTTCCAAACGTAGGAAAAAGTACACTTTTTAACGCACTTACGAACGCAGGAGCCGAGTCGGCGAATTATCCTTTCTGCACCATAGACCCTAACGTAGGAGTAGTTGCGGTACCGGATAAGCGTCTTGAGGTCCTCAGAGATATGTATACACCCGAGAAGTTTACTCCCGCAGTTATTGAATTCGTTGATATTGCAGGTCTTG
Organism: Eubacteriales bacterium; assembly: GCA_045588085.1. Taxonomy (GTDB): domain Bacteria; phylum Bacillota; class Clostridia; order Oscillospirales; family CAG-272; genus UBA1740. The sequence continues at coordinate 1,346 of JAZNDN010000058.1, read as the reverse complement.
TAAAGGGTGCAAGCAAGGGTGAAGGACTCGGGAATAAATTTTTGGCAAATATACGTGAGGTTGATGCGATAGTTCACGTTGTCCGTTGCTTCGTCAACGACGATATAATACACGTCGAGGGTAATATCGACCCGTTGCGCGACGTTGAAACTATTGATATAGAACTTATACTCTCTGATTTGGAAATAGTTGAAAGAGCCATTGAGAGAACTACAAAAGCCGCAAGAACCGATAAGAAGCTGCTTGAAAAGCTTGAGGTTCTTGAAAAGGTTAAGGCGTGCCTTGAGGCAGGTAAATGCGCAAGAAGCCTTGCGCTCAGCGAGGACGAGCTTCTATGGATAGAGGAATCAAGACTTCTGACGCTTAAGCCTATTATTTATGCTGCAAATATATCCGAAGACGAGGTTTCGGGTGATTACGTTAGCAACGAAGGCTATATGCGGCTTAAGGCGCACGCTGACAGCGAGGGAAGCGAAATTATAGCTGTCAGTGCACAGATAGAAGCGGAGCTTGCAGAGCTTGAAGGGGAAGAGAAGTTGGGATTCCTTTCTGACCTTGGAATTGAGGAGAGCGGACTTGATAAGCTCATAAAGTCCGGATATTCTTTGCTTGGACTTATAAGCTTCCTTACCGCAGGGCCGAAAGAGGTAAGAGCTTGGACTATAAAGCGCGGAACTAAGGCGCCCGGAGCAGCCGGTAAAATTCATTCCGATTTTGAAAAGGGCTTTATTCGCGCCGAGGTTGTTTCCTTCGAAGACCTTGTAAGAGAAGGTGACAGAAATAAGGTAAAAGAAAAAGGCCTTCTCAGAAGCGAAGGCAAGGAATACGTAATGAAGGACGGAGACGTCGTCGAGTTCCTCTTTAACGTAAGTAAGAACTGAGGATAAGAGCTAAAAGAAAAGCGCAAAAAGAAAAGCGTAAAACGTAAATATATAATATAAGGAAAACAAAAACTACGGATTCGTCTGAATCCGTAGTTTTTTGTTGTTTAATTAACCAAGCTTGGTATAGTTAACCTTTATACCGGGGCCCATGGTGGTTGCGACAACGCAGCTCTTGATGTACTGACCCTTAGCAGCAGCGGGCTTAGCCTTGATAACTGCACCAACGAGCGTATTGAAGTTCTCAGCGAGCTTCTCAGCACCGAAGGATGCCTTTCCGATAGGGCAGTGAATGATGTTGGTCTTGTCAAGACGGTACTCAATCTTACCGGCCTTTGCTTCGGTAACAGCCTTTGCAACGTCGGGAGTGACGGTACCTGCCTTGGGGTTAGGCATAAGTCCCTTAGGACCGAGAACCTTACCAAGACGTCCGATAACGCCCATCATGTCAGGAGATGCAATAAC
>JAZNDN010000057.1:0-13965 GCA_045588085.1 Eubacteriales bacterium | reverse complement strand
CCCGAGGTTGCAACGAGAATAAGAGCAGTTCTGTATTCATCGGTTTTTCTGAGTGCTCTGACGAAAAGTCGGGGCATAATCTGGAGTGCCATATCCTTGAACGCACAGGTAGGACCGTGCCAAAGCTCAAGCATATAAGCGTTGTTGGAAATATGAGTTACGGGAGCAGGGAAGCTTCCGAATTTTTCTTGAGAATAAGCTTTGCTTGCATCTTCAAGAAGCTCCTCGTAGCTGTAATCAGTGAGGAATTTTCCTATTATACGTGCCGCTCTTTCAAAGTAAGAGCAGCCGGCAAGTTCCGCAAGCTCACCCTCTTTGAATTGAGGTATACTTTCGGGCATATAAAGGCCGCCGTCTGAGGCAAGACCTGTCTTTATAGCATATGCCGCGCTCACGCGCTTGTTTTCAATTCCTCTTGTGCTGATGAAGTTCATTTTTATCTCCTTGTCGTTGTGTTTCATTATCGGTACGGACGCCTGGTGAAAGCCGTATTTCTGTTGAATGCGGACTCAATGTGAGTAATGCTTTCGGGTTTGCCGTCCGGGGAAATTATGACCTCGACTATATCGAAGCGTATCTGCTTTTGAGGTCTTGCAAAGGCTATGTACGCTTTTGCCGTGTTGATTATTTTTTGTTGCTTATCCGGTGTAACGCTGGATGCGGGCCTCGGCTCTTTCGGGCTTTGCATGCCTGCCGTTCTCGTTTTTACCTCAACGAAAACCAAAGCCTCACGGTTTTCCGCTATTATGTCAATCTCGTGCGAGTCCGCAACATAGTTGCGTCGAAGAATTTTGTATCCGCTCCTTTTGAGATGCTTTGCGGCAATATCCTCGCCGCGATTGGCGGTAAGTCGCTTTTTGGTGAAAATTTCAAGTATTTTCATCGTTCAGAAATTTCAAAAACGTCTTTCTGTGAATAGGTGAGGGGCCGTATTTTTTTACAGCGTCCATATGCTCCTTTGTAGGATATCCCTTATGCTTGGCAATGTTGTATTCGGGATAGAGCTTATCAAGCTCAAGACAGCCTCTGTCACGCGTTACCTTTGCCAAAATAGATGCCGCTGCAATCGAGGCACTTTTTGCATCACCCTTTACCACGGTTTCGGTTGGAATTTCAAATCCGCGAGAGCAGTTTCCGTCGATTAGGGCAAAATCTGCCTTAACCGAAAGCTCCGAAACGGCTCGGTTCATTGCAAGCATCGAAGCGTTAAGTATATTGATTTCATCTATTTCCTCGGGGGTGGCCTCGCAAATTGCATATGCAACGGCCTTTTCCTTGATTACGTCAAAAAGCTTCTCACGCTTTTTTTCGGTAAGCTTTTTTGAATCGTTAAGTCCTTCAATCACTATATCGCGGGGAAGAATAACCGCAGCCGCAACCACAGGGCCGCAAAGAGGGCCTCTGCCTGCCTCGTCGCATCCGCAAACGGAAGTATACCCCTGCGAATATTTTTCGTTTTCGTAGCTGAAATCCGGCATAAATCAAACTCCTTTCGGACTTTCCAGCGAAATTCTTCCGATTTTTGCTCCGCGGAACTCGTCAAGAAGCATTTCCGCACATCTTTTTGAATTGACCGCACCGCCCGACATAAGCATTCCGCGCTTTTTTGCAATCAGCTCGAACAGGTCGTATCCGTCAAGCCCGGCTGCCTCGTCTGCGTCAAGCTTATACCTGTCGCAAAATTCTTTTTGAGCCGTCTGCATAAGGGTTGAACAGAGCATCATGGCAATCTCTTCAATATCGAGAATGTTATCGCGAATGGCGCCTGTCATTGCAAGATGGTATCCAACGCTATCGTCGTCAAATTTAGGCCATAAAACTCCCGGCATATCGAGAAGGTCAAGACCTATTTCCGTCGTAACCCATTGCTTAGTGAGCGTTACGCCGGGTCTGTCCTCAACCTTGGCTCGCTTTGCACCTGCAAGGCGGTTTATAAGCGAGGATTTCCCCACGTTGGGAATGCCGACAATCATTGCTTTTATGCGCCTGCCTGCCATACCCTTGTCGCTGTATCTTGCTAGCTTGTCTGCAAGAAGTCTGCTGACGGCGGCGGAAAGCTCCTTTATTCCGATGGCTTCTGAGGAATCCACGAGAACCGCAGGCGTACCCGCTTTTTCAAAATGCTCAAGCCAAAGCTTATTTATCTCGGGATTTGCAAGGGTTGATTTTGTAAGAACGGTTATTCTGGGCTTGCTTCCGAGCAGGGATTCTATTTCCGGATTCTTTGAGCTTGTGGGGATTCTCGAATCCAAAAGCTCCAGAACCAAATCAACCTGAGGAAGACACTCCTTCATCATTCTCCGGGTTTTTGCCATGTGGCCCGGAAACCACTGTATAGGATTTTGTGCCATCTCAAGCACCTCTCAGCTAAATTATTCGACCTTGCCGAATTTATTAAACGGGTAGACTCTGAGAACAACCTTTCCGATAATGTAATCGGTATCTACCGTATTCATGTGACGGGAATCATAGGAGTCGTTTCTGTGGTCTCCCATAACGAACACCTCGCCCTCGGGAACTATGACGTCCACAGGGGCCTGAGACTTGTATGCGTCTATAAATACGTAATCCTCGTGAAGCGTCTCTCCGTTGAGAATAACGTGTCCGGTAGGGGAAACTACTATATGGTCTCCCTCAATCGCTATGACTCGCTTTACAATGTTCTTACCGAGAACATCACTGTAGCATACCACGATATCTCCGCGCTCAGGCTCGTAAAAGACGTTTGAAATTATGAGGCTTTCTCCGTTGAAAAGCGTGTTTTCCATAGATTCTCCTTCAACCACCGAGGGCCTGAAGAAGAAGGTTGTTACAAGGAGAACTGCTACGAGAGCGAAAATGAAAAGCTCAACGAAATCAAATGCAGTATCCACCTTTCTCGGATGGGCAGGGTCGTATTGGGATTTTCTTCTGACAGCGGAGGTATCAGCGGGTGTCGCGGCCTCGGCTTCTTCGTGCGCCTCATCGCTGTCAAAGTTCATGGAAAGCTGACCGTCTACATCCTCGGTATCGTTCTGCGCGTCATTTTCCTCGACCTCAGCTTGCTCTGACGCCTCGGTTTCCGTATTGGGTGCTTCTATCTGACCAAAAAGGTCGAAATTGGTAACAAGAGCGCTATCCTCGTCCACCGAGAGAGCATTGTTATCCACATATGACGGTGCTTTGCTGAATGTCTCGGTTTGAGGTTGTCCGACGCTCGCAGAGCTCGAAATAATATCGGAATTTTCCTCTGGCACAGAAGATGCAGCCTTGCTGTCGGTTGAAGCTTCGGCAGGTAAGACGAGTTCGGTATCGGCAGCGACGGTTTTTGCTGCGATATTCTCCTGATTCTCCATTTAAGCATTTCCTTTCTGATAATTGAAGGATTTCTTTCCTTACATTATAGCACATATTTTCGCAAAATACAATTATAAATTATTATTTTGCGCGAAGTTTCAAAATATTGTTTAAAAACACTAAAAGCTGTGGCGTAAGCACAGTGTTTTATGCTCTTTTTTATCAGCATTTCTCGGTTGTGGAAAAACTTTTCAAAAAAATGAAAAAAACACTTGATTTTTTTCGCTCTGTATGATACAATAACTGTATCTGTGCCGAGATAATTATGTTTCGGTGTATATTTCAGAACAGTCCTCTGCATCGCTCTGCACGAATGTTCGTAGTTTTAAGGAGGGCCTAAAATGGATAAAGTTCAGGCTTTTGTAAATGAGCAGCTTAAGGCCGAAGTTCCTCAGTTCGGCATCGGCGACAGCGTAAAGGTTTACGTCAAAATCGTCGAGGGTGAGAAGGAAAGAGTTCAGATGTTCGAGGGAACCGTTATTGCAAGACACGGCGGTGGAATTTCTGAGACCTTCACTGTAAGACGTGTTTCTTACGGCGTAGGTGTTGAAAAGACCTTCCCCATCCATTCTCCCAACATTGAGAAGATAGTAGTATTCCGCTATGCAAAGGTTCGCCGCGCAAAGCTCTATTACCTTCGTTCCAGAGTTGGAAAAGCGGCTAAGGTTAAGGAAAGAGTTTAATTTTTCTTTCGTCGCAATAAAAAACAACCGGTCCTTTGAAAAGCGAACGGTTGTTTTTTATTTTAAAATTCGGTTTTGAAGACTGCAAGCCGTCACATTCGCGCGCGAGGGGGTTATCAGCCCATGTTTTCGCTGAGCTTCTTTCCTCCGAGAATATGGAAATGCAGATGCTTGACAGACTGGCATCCGTCCTCACCTACGTTGGATATTACGCGGTATCCGTTCTCAAGACCGAGCTTGCCTGCTATTGCCGGGATAGCTTCAAAAATCTTGGCAACGTAGCGTGAATTTTCGAGATTGACTCCGTCGCAGGACGGAATATGAAGCTTCGGTACCACCAGAGCGTGAGTCGGAGCCTGAGGGTTTATATCGAGGAAGGAATAGCAATAATCATCCTCGTATACCTTGTTTGAAGGGATTTTTCCTTCGATTATAGCGCAAAATAAGCAATCCATAGTTAAAACTCCTTTGAAGAATTGATTTATTTTAACATATACACGGAGAAAATTCAATGGTTCTCAGAAAAAAACCGGAATTACCGCTTTACCCGGTGTTCGAGGATATGTGGGATTATATCGCTAAAGATAAACGACCTCTTATCCTTTACGGTATGGGAAACGGAGCGGATAAATTTATAGATAAGCTCACCGAGTGCGGACTGAAGTTCACGGATATATGCGCCTCGGATGAATACGTAAGAGGCCACAGCTTTCGCGGAATAAGAGTTAAGACGCTTTCCGAGATAGATGAGCTTTACGGAGATTGTATTCTTGTGCTCACCTTCGGCTCGTCTAATATCAGGACGGTTGAGATGCTTTGGGAGCTGAGGTCGAAAAGGTTTGTTATCACTCCCGATATGCCGATTGCCGGCTCGCAATATTTTACCAAGGAATATTATAACGAGAGGTATTCCGAAATAGAAGCGGCATTTCGCGGTCTTTGCGACGATTGGTCAAAGCATATTTTTGAGTGCTGTGTGAGGTACAAGCTTACGGGAAATATGTATTACCTGTTCGACGGTTACAATTTTACAGATGAGCTTTATAATCTCATAGGGGAAGCACCGAGAGTTGCGGTTGATATCGGAGCTTACGACGGAGATACCGTAAAAGAGCTTCTATCGTATTATCCGGGCGTTGAGAAAATATACGCCGTAGAGCCTGACGGGCGCAATTTCAAAAAGCTTAAGAAATACGCGGATTCGGTCGAAGCGGGACCGCAGATTATATGCAAAAACGTTGCGGCATGGAATGATAGTTGCAGTGGCACTCTTATGAGCAGCGGAAACAGAAATTCCACCGTAACCGCCACGGCGTCTTATCAGAACCGAGAACAAAGTGTTGAGCTTATGCGCATGGACGATTTGATTTCGGAAAGAGTCGATTTTATGAAATTCGACGTTGAGGGGGCTGAAATGGAGGCTCTTGAGGGGTGCTCGAAAATCATAGAACGCGATTATCCGACGCTGTTCATATCGGCTTATCACAGAGCAGGGGATTTGTTTGAAATACAGAATGCTCTTGCCGCTAGGTATCCCGAATATGAATTTTATCTCAGAAGAAATCTGAGCGTGCCTGCGTGGGATATTACTCTTATTGCAAAGAGAAGACGAAATGAGAGCCAGACTCGAGCGGATAAGACTTGACAACCCGTGTAGAGCCGTGTTATAATGCACACGCAATGGATTTATAAGGTGGAAAATTATGAATAAACCCGAAATACTTTCTCCTGCCGGAAATATGGAGAAAATGAAGGCCGCCATTCTTTACGGAGCCGATGCGGTTTATCTGTCCGGTAAAATATTCGGAATGCGCGCCGCCGCAGATAACTTTTCTGTCGAAGAGCTTGGTGAGGCTGTTGAATATGCTCACGCAAGGGGCGTTAAGGTATATCTGACACTTAACACAATGCCGCGCGAGTACGAATACGGTATGCTGGAAGAATATTTAGCCGAGCTTAGTGACATAGACCTTGACGCTATGATAATCGCTGATATAGGCGTCATGATGACGGTGAAGAGGCTTTTGCCGAATATGGAAATTCACGTTTCAACTCAGGCAAATGCCGTCAGCTCTGCGGACTGCCGCGCGTGGTATGAGCTTGGTGCAAAGCGCGTAGTGCTTGCAAGAGAGCTGGCACTTGATGAAATAAAGCAGATAAGAGCTAATATTCCCGACACTCTTGAAATAGAGTGCTTTGTCCACGGTTCAATGTGTATTTCGTATAGCGGCAGATGCTTGCTTTCGGGGCATATACTCGGAAGAGATGCAAACCGCGGAGCCTGCGCTCAGCCGTGCAGATGGAATTATACCATAAGGGGCTACGAGATAGCTGAAGAGAAACGCCCGGGGCTCAGTATGCCTGTTGAAGAGGTAAACGGAGAGACCTTCATCATGGCAAGCCGTGATACTTGCACGGTTGCACATATTCCCAAGCTTATTGAAGCCGGTATAAATTCCTTTAAAATCGAAGGACGTATGAAATCGGCGTATTACACTGCGGTAGTAACCAACGTTTACAAAATGGCTCGCGATTCCTACCTTTCCGGTAATTACGAATACAATCCTTTATGGTATAACGAGCTGCTTTCGGTAAGCCACCGAGAGTACTACACGGGGTACTACTTCGATTCATCGTTTGATGAGGCAAACCTCTCGACAACTCTAGGATATATCAAGGATAAGGCATATCTTGCAACCGTCGTAGAATATAATGAATCCGAGCAAATCGCAAAGCTTTCGCAAAGAAATAAAATGACCGTCGGTGATGCTGCGGAATACGTAACGCCCGGCGAGGTCGGACGCCCGATTGAAATAGCCGCGCTTTACGACGAAAATATGAACCCGATAGAATCAACGCCGCATCCGTATATGACCTTTTATATGAAAACCGATAAAAAGCTTAAGCCGGGTGATATTATCAGAGGCACTTAGCTTATAAGCCTTGTGTCAGTAAGGAGATTTTATGGAATTTTTGGAGATATTAAAGGCAATCTTTCTCGGAATCGTAGAGGGCATCACCGAGTGGCTGCCCATAAGCTCTACCGGGCATATGATTCTCGTAGACGAGTTTATAACGCTTGAGGTCAGCGAAGGCTTCAAGGAGCTGTTCTTCGTGGTAATTCAGCTCGGAGCAATACTTGCTGTCCCGGTGTTGTTTTTTGATAAGCTCAATCCGTTTTCCAAAAAGAAATCGGCAGAACAGAGAAGCGCCACACTTTCGCTTTGGGGAAAGGTAATCGTAGGAGTTATTCCTGCTGCCGTAATCGGATTCTTGTTCGATGATTTGCTTGAGGAGTATCTTTATACTCCGTGGGTTATATCTGTAGCTCTGATTGTATACGGAATAGCATTTATTCTTATAGAAAAACTCAAAATCGCAAGAAAGTCCGGGGCAGAAAATGGCAACTTCCGAATCGAAACGGTAGAGCAAATCACATACTGGGACGCTCTTGCAATAGGCGCGTTTCAGGTTTTGTCGCTGATTCCCGGAACCTCTCGCTCAGGCTCAACCATACTTGGCGGAATGCTTACCGGCGTGTCAAGAGTAGCCTCTGCGGAGTTTTCGTTCTTTATGTCAATTCCTGTTATGCTGGGTGCATCGGGGCTGAAAATTGTAAAGTTCATTATGGACGGATACAGCGCAAGCTTCAATGAAATTATGCTGCTTCTCATCGGAATCGTCGTTTCTTTCCTTGTGTCGCTTGCCGTTATTAAATTCCTTATGGACTTTGTCAAGCGTCACAGCTTCTCGGCATTCGGTGTATACCGAATTGCGCTGGGTGCTGTCGTTATAGGATATTTCCTAATCAACGCCCTGCATTGATAAAAACAGAATAAAAAACGGTACTGCCGAGTTTGAGCGGCAGTACCGTTTTTCCATATTTGAGATAATATATCAACAGAATTTTACACCGTCAATATCGCTTATCGAAGAAATTTTCGCAAGCGATTCTATACGGTATCCGCGCTCGCGTATATCGTTACCGCCGTTCTGGTACACCTTCTCTATTGCAATGCCGGCACCGACGACGGTAGCACCCGCCTGCTCGGTAATAGCTATGAGTGCCTTAAGTGCGCTGCCGTTGGCAAGAAAATCGTCGATGATAAGCACTTTATCATCAGGTTTTATGAATTTTTTTGAAACTGTAACCTCATAGGATTGACCGTGAGTGTAGGAAACTACAGAGGACTTATAAAAATCGTCAACCGATAAAGCACTCTTAGTTTTTTTCGCATATACGACCGGAACTCCGAATTGGAGTGCCGCAATGCACGCAATTCCGATGCCTGAGGCTTCTATTGTGAGTATTTTAGTGATTTTTTCGGATTCAAAACGCCTTTTCCATTCTGCGCTGAGCTCGCAAATCAGATTTACGTCGATTTGCTGATTAAGAAAGCCGTCTACCTTTAGGACGTTGCCCGGCAGAACCGTTCCGTCTTTTAAGATTCGTTCTTCAAGAAGCTTCATAGTATTTTCCTTTCGTTTGGTGATATTGAGGTCTGCGATGCCCGCGTTAAAGTGTTTTTGACCAGTCTATCGGTTCAAGACCGAGATTTTGTAAAAATTCATTTGCCTGCTTGAAATGATTGCAGCCGAAAAATCCGTTATATGCCGAGAGCGGACTCGGATGCGCGCATTCGAGAATTAAGTGAGCGCTGTTGGTAATAAGAGCCTTCTTTGCCCGTGCATTAGAGCCCCAGAGGATAAATATTACAGGCGTGCTTTTTTCGTTAAGAATACTGATTATTTTATCGGTAAGACGCTCCCAACCGCGCCCCTTGTGGCTCTGCGGCTGACCTTCACGTACCGTCAGCGTAGTGTTCAGAAGAAGAACACCCTGCTTTGCCCAACCGGTAAGCTCACCGGACGTGGCAGGGGGGATTCCGTACTCTGCCTCAAGCTCCTTGAATATATTTTTGAGCGAGGGGGGCTGAGAAATACCGTCTTTGACAGAGAAGCACAGACCGTGTGCCTGACCGGGACCGTGATATGGGTCCTGACCGAGTATCACTACTTTAGTACTCTCGCAGGCGGTGTATCTGAGCGCATTGAAAATATCGTTCATGGGCGGATAAATTCGTCCGGTGCTGTATTCGCGCTTTAAAAATTCCCGAAGCTCAAGATAGTATTCAGAACAAAATTCACCGGCAAGAAGCCTGTCCCAATCATTTCCGATATTAACCATAAAGTCCACCGTAAAAATAGTCTTTTTTACAGTATAACACATTATGCCCGTGTTTGCAATAGTTAATATCTTAATCAGCCGAGGTAATTAAAATTTAAAGCAAATCGGCGCGGGACAGAGCCGGCGCCGAAGGTTTGCTTTTTATATAAAGGTGCTTTCTATAATCTTTTTGCAGCCCGGTGGAGAGTATACCCAGGAATCAATGTGAGAGGTTTTTTCGGGATTTATAAAATATTCAAGCGGTTGAGGAGATTGTGGCGTATCCGCGGCATCGATTATTATGAGCTTTACCTTCATTTTTTCGGGTATAATACTCTTTATGTATACGGCAGCGGTTTGCTCGGGGTGTATGTTTTCCTTATATTCTGCAAGACCTGCCAGATTGGGAGTAAGTTCGACGAAAATGCCGTAGGTTTCTACGCTTCTTACAATTCCTTTTACGGTTTGACCCTCTGCGAATTTTGCTACGTTTTCCTCCCAGCTGCCGAGAAGCTCGCGCTCGGAAACGTAAACTCTGCCCCTGTCGTCCTTCTTTTTTACAACGGTATAAACAGAATCCCCAACCGAAAGTCTTGCACAGGGATGCGAAATTCTTGAAACGGAAATACTGTCTATGGATAGCAGAGATATAATCCCGCATCCGATGTCAACAAAGGCACCGAAGCACTCAAGATGGGTAACCTTGGCAGGAATTACGTCTCCCGGAGAAAGCGTTTCCACATAATTATAAAGACACTCACGCTGAGCTTCTTTTCGGGAGAGAAACGCCGTTATCTGACCGCCTTCCTCTCGCTTGAAGCCCTTTATTTTGAAGCATATCGGCTTGCCGACGCGCGTCAAAATGGCAATATCCTTCGTCTGCTCGTTTCCTTTTATATATTCGACCTCGTCTCTTTCCATCACTCCGCAGACGCCCGCGCAAAGACTTACGTGCAAATTAAAATCGCGGTCGCAAAGTATTGCCGGTGCCTCCAGAATTATCTGATTTTCTAACGCTCTTTCCAGTCCTGCCTTTGATGATATGAGGTCTCTGTTCTGGAATGTGGATATCAGCGAGCCTTCCGGATAGTATTTGTTCATAAGATTTACCGTCTCTTTCTTTTTTTCGTCTTGAAATTTACTTTGTAAACAATATGTCGGTCTTTCTTCGGATATTCCATCGCTGTAAAAAATTACATAATAAACAGCAGAGGCACGCATGTCGTGCCTCTGCAAAGTTAGAGTATGCGCCTAGGGAATTGCCTGTGGGCAATTTTGCTTGAAAATCAGACAGAGCCCATCGTATCCTCGGTAAGTCCGAAGCTGACGCCTATGGCACCGTTTACGTGACGCATCGTCAAATCGTCAAGGTGTCCCATCTTTTCCTTAAGCCGTTTTTTATCTATCGTTCTTATCTGCTCAAGCAGAATAACGCTGTCCTTTGCCAAACCGGCACCGATGCCTGTAACGTCTATGTGAGTGGGAAGCTTAGCTTTACCCATTTTAGATGTAATTGCCGCGGCAATTACCGTGGGGCTGTACTTGTTTCCGATATCGTTTTGTACTATTAACACCGGTCGCAAGCCTCCTTGCTCGCTTCCTATGACAGGGCTTAGGTCTGCGTAATAAATATCGCCTCTTTTTATGTTCATTTTATGTGTCCGAAAATATTTTTCTTCTCCTTCGATATTTTTGTGGTGCTATAATTATTTTGCCTTCTTACCTGCTTTTTAAACACTGATATTTTGCTTTTTTTCAATTTTCTCCAATATCATTTTATGCCGCCGTAAAAAGAGCGTTAAAAAGAGGAAAACCGCAAGTCAGAGACCCCGTTTTCCTCAGAATTTTCGCGTTTTTGAACAGAGACGCCGCAAAAAATGCGGCGCCGCCGGCTTTATGCAGTTTTTTTGTGCATACAGTCTGAGTGAAGGCTATCCGCTGCTTAAGCGCGGTTGCCTACGTGCTCCTCGTCTCTGTTAAAGAGAAGGGAAATGCAATAAATACCCGCAAGAGCAACGATAACGTAGATTATTCTTGCAAGAATTGTGGTCGCTCCTCCGGAAATCCACGCAACCGCGTCGAAGGAGAAAAGACCTACAAGTCCCCAGTTGATTGTTCCGATTATAGCTATAATCAGAGCTATTTTGTTTATAATCATTTTCTAAACCTCGGTTAGTGTTTTGGACATTAGTCCATACTTAGTTTTTTCCGAACAGGCGGTTTTATACAAAGGCAAATTTTTCATTTTAATCGTTAAAATCGGGGACTACGTTGCCGAATGCATCCTTTAGGGAAAGGAGCGCCTTTTTTTCAATACGCGATACGTACGAGCGGGAAATGCCGAGAAATTTCGCCACCTCTCGCTGAGTTTTAGGCTCGTTGCCGTGCAGTCCGTAACGCAAAATTATAATTTTCTTTTCCCGCTCGCCAAGAGCTGTATTTACAAGATTTCTGATTTTCTCGGTATGCATTTTTAAGTCGATATCTTCCGTTATTGTGTCCGGTGCGCTTATCACATCAAGATATGTCAATGGGTTTCCGTCTCTGTCTATGTCTATCGTATCGTTCAGAGAAACCTCAAGACCGCACCGTTTCTGGCTGCGGAAGAACATGAGTATTTCATTCTGAACACATTTTGCACCGTAGGTGGCAAATCGGGTTCCGACCTCCGAGCGAAATGTATCAACAGCCTTGATAAGCCCAAGACTTCCTATGGAAAGCAGCTCGTCGGGGTCTTGGTAAGATGAATAGTATTTTCTTATTATGTGTGATATAAGTCGCATGTTATGCTCTATCAGCTTTTCACGGGCAAGCGAGTCGCCCGCCTTCATTTTAGCAAAAAGCGCTCTTTCCTCCGATGCTGTAAGTGGCGGTGGGAACGACTGCATTTCTCCGAGCCCGAGTATCAGAGAAATAAATTTCATAAAAAGTGAGGAAATGTTGAACATAAAAAACCTCCATATACTGAATTCAAGCAGAAAGCTATGAATCAATATATGAAGGTATGCTTATCCAATATTTTACTAATATTCAAACAAAAGTCTCCCTTTTGCTTTTTGCTGCTATAACAAGGGGAGTTTGAACAACGTAACCGTCGGAATCCTCGCTCATTTCTATAAGCTTTCTTCCGGTAAGAGCAAAATATTTCTTATTTATGCCGCATATGTGCGCTCTTACCGTACTTACCTCGGGCAGACGCGACGCACGGAATGCATATTTGAGAATGTCCTTTGCTTTTATGGGATTCGGATAAATTCTTATGAGAGTTCTGAGTATGAGCTTTTCGTTTGCCGTAAGCCTCAGCGTGTCGCCGAAATACGTAACCCGCTCGTTGCTGATTGAAGCGTCTATGCCCGCAAGCATATACGACCCTAATAGTGCCAGACCGTTTTCTCGCTGGTATTTTTGTATGTACCTCAGTATCCTTGCAGGATATTCGTCCTTTGAAAAGACTGCGTCGAAGCAACCGAGTGATGTGTACGTATCAGTTTCATCGGGAGCGCATATTGCGAACACCGGCGCGCCCAGCGAATAGGTTTTCAGCGATATTACGTATTCCTTACCGTATATAAACAGCTCGTCCGACGGAACTGAAAAAATTATCGCGCGGTAGCGGTTGCTGACTACCGTATGTGCGGATTCGGGAGATGTGACGCGCGAGGGAATTCCTATTCTGTTAAAGGTTTCAGCTGCACGGCTTCCGTAGGTTTTTGATCTGTAAATAAAGAGTATCAAGTAAAGACCTCCGATAAATAATCGGTAAATATTACCAAATAGATTATAGCTCCGCAAAGGACAAATGTCAATAAGATGTAAATATTATTCATCGCAATTTCGTATAAATATTGACATAATGCGAATAAAATATTATAATAAATGCAATAATTGTATTTTAGGCTTGATTTAAGTCGGAAAGAGGTAGTATGAGAAGCGTGATGATAACCGGCGGCTCAAGAGGTATCGGTGCTGCTATGGTCAGAGCCTTCAGCCGTGCAGGATACAGAGTAGCGTTTACTTACAAAAACTCGCATGAGCAGGCGGTGGCATTGGCTTCCGAATGCGGTGCGTTGGCTATCAGAGCAGATTCGGAGTCACCGTCGGATATAGCGTCGGCTGTTGAGCGTGTCGCGTCGGAATACGGCTCGGTGGACGTTCTGATTAACAATGCTGCCTTTTGGTCGCAAGGTCTTCTTCAGGATATAACTCTTGATGAATGGAATAAAGTCCTGTCGGTTTCGCTCACAGGTGCGTTTTTATACTCAAAAATGGTAATTCCCGAAATGTTAGAGAAAAAATGGGGCAGAATTATAAACATAAGTTCTATGTGGGGCATCGCAGGGGCGTCGTGTGAGGTGCATTATTCGGCTGCAAAGGCAGGAATCATAGGCTTTACCAAGGCTTTGGCGCAGGAGCTTGGCCCCTCCGGAATTACCGTTAACGCCATAGCACCCGGAGTTGTTGCAACAGATATGAACGCGAATTTTGACGAGGCGTGCCTCGCCGAGCTTTGCGAGCAGACCCCCGTCGGCAGAATAGCGTCGGTGGAGGAAATTGCGCGTTGTGCGCTCTTCCTTGCCGATGAGAAATCAGGCTTTATAACGGCTGAGGTTATGAACGTCAGCGGTGGATTTATAACCTGAGAATATCCGTCGGTGTAAAAAAATCGGGTGAAAAACGGCAAATTTAAAAAATATCGTTTTACCTATTGCTTTTCAGGTGATTATTTGTTATAATATTATAGATTTAAAATTCCGTGTGTCAGACGGAGCCATACTAGCC
>JAZNDN010000056.1:0-6304 GCA_045588085.1 Eubacteriales bacterium | reverse complement strand
GTGTTCGCCCGCGGGCGTTCGCAGAACGCCCCTACGGACAAGAAAAAATTGCTACGCAGACAAAGAGTAACCCCGACAGACCATTAAAATCTGTCGGGGTTTATTATTCGATAGATTGGAATTTGTTTGTACGCTTCGCTTGAATCAATTGTATTCAAACTCAAAATCACCATCTACGCACTTGTCCACTGATTCAAGAATGACGTAGATTGTTTTTTCATCATCATATTTATCATCGAGTGTGATCGTTTCATCGCAAGATTCTCCACCCTTAACGGTACGGAGTAATTCCTTTTTACCATCAACACCGATATAAACATTCATTTCACCTTCAGCTAGACTTGCTTCAATATCAAGCGTATGGTCGGCATCATCGTCTCTTCTTAATTTGAAGTTATACGTTCCCTTAAAGGTATCAAATTCCATACTTGCTTCATCGCCATGGCAGGAAGTGATTAAAAAAGTTGCAGAATAATTCTTGACATATCCGCCACAACTACAAAGCAAAGTGAGTGTAAGAATCAGCACCAATATAAATCCAGTTTTTTTCATATCGTCATTCCTCCTTGTATTTTGTTTTGTCAAATTCTTATTTGTCAGTGAGTTCATTACACCATAAAAACTAACTATAATCAAGTCTTTTTTAGCAAATCATAAATTGAACGATACCCCATAAATTGAACGAAAGGGGTATAAAGTGAACGATTTGTATTTTATGGCTAAAAACAAAAATGGCTTGCAACTTTAATCACTTTCGCAGAAAGTGTATATCATCAGGCACGAAGTGACTGGATATCATCCGTCCGAAAACGAGTATATCTCGCTTTCGGGCGAGTATCTCATCATTACGGAGTTTAATACACGCTAGAGCGTGATGATATGCAAAAAAGAGCGATTTTCTCGCTCTTTTTGATGATATCCACCACACTTCGTGCGGTGATGATATGCCATTACTCCGTAATAGATAAAAAAAGTCGTATCAAAATAATACGACTTTTTTGGTGGGGGAAGCTGGATTCGGACCAGCGAAGTCGATGACAACAGATTTACAGTCTGCCCCCTTTGGCCACTCGGGAATTCCCCCATACTGCTGGAGCTGGTGATCGGAGTCGAACCAACAACCTGCTGATTACAAATCAGCTGCTCTGCCATTGAGCCACACCAGCGAACCGGAACGACATACATTATAACAGAAAGCGTAATGTTTGTCAACCCCCTTTTTAAAAATATTTTCGAAATCTCATGCGCTTGAGGTTTTGTCTCAAAATCGCAGTGGTAAAGGCGGTTATTTAGAGCTTCTGTACTTGACAAACTCTTTCGTTTCTGTTATATATTTAATGTGATGGAATTTCCGTTTTTCTCGGAGGTGAAAATGAAGATAGCATTATTGGGTGATTCGATTCGCCAGAATTACGCGCCGAAAACCGCTGAGCTTTTAGGCTCGGAATACGAGGTTTTCAGCCCGGAGGATAACTGCCGCTTTGCAAAGTATCTTTTGAGATGCGTTTTTGATTACAGAGCCGAGCTTAAGAGTGCGCGCATCGTGCATTTTAATTGCGGCCATTGGGATTTGAATAATCTTTTCGGTGACGGACCGTTTACCTCGCTCGAGGAATACGGGCAGACCGTGTTAAAAATTGCAGAGCTTCTTTTATCGAAGGGAAAAGTGGTAATTTTCGCAACCACAACCCCAACTCACCCAACGAACGTGTACAACAAAAACGACGTTATAGTAGAGTTTAACAATTATATAGTTCCAAAGCTGCAAGAGCTTGGCGTTATAATAAACGATTTGCACGGTACTCTGTTTAACGATATAGAAAAATATATCCGCGCCGACGACGCAATCCACCTCACAGAAGCCGGAATAGAGGCCTGCGCCAAGCAGACGGAATACGTGATACGGCAGGCGGGAGAACTTTTGGATATTGAAGAAATGGCACAGAGTATTTCCGACGAAAATGATGACGCTCACGGCTTTGCCGTGCTTTTGTAAGGAGATTTACATGGAATCTATTAAAACAATATACAAAATAGGCAGAGGCCCCTCGTCCTCTCATACTATGGGACCCGAGAAGGCTTGCTTTACCGCGCTTGAGCGTTACCCGGAGGCAGACTGCTTTGAGGTAATACTCTACGGCTCGCTCGCTCTGACAGGCGAAGGCCACGGCACCGATAAGGTTATCGAAAAAACGCTTGCTCCCAAGGCATGCCGCATTATCGTGGATAGCGAAACCAAAACCGATTACCACCCTAATACTCTTGATATAAAGGCGTTTTCGGGGCAGCGCGAAATCGGTTCTATGCGCGTATTCAGCATTGGCGGAGGAAATATTGAAATTGAGGGAGAGGGCGTTGTGACCGAGCGTGACGACGTCTACGAGTTCTCAACCTTTACAGATATTGCAAATTATTGCAAGGCGAAAAATATCAGAATATGGCAATACGTTGCCGAGCGAGAGGGAAGAGAGGTGTTCGAGCACCTGAACCTCGTCTGGCAGACTATGAAAAACGCTATAAATGCAGGACTTTCGGTAACCGGAACTCTTCCGGGCGGACTCGGTACGGCGCGCCGCGCGCAGACGCTTTTCCAGAAAAGCCATATAGACGAATCCGCACAGACGAAGGAAAACCGCCTCGTTTCCGCTTATGCATTCGCGGTGAGCGAGCAGAATGCGGCAGGCGGTATCATAGTAACGGCACCCACCTGCGGCTCCTGCGGAGTTCTGCCCTCGGTTCTCAAATATATGCAGGAAACTAGAAACTTCTCCGACGAGAAAATACTGCACGCCCTCGCTACTGCCGGCATTATAGGAAATCTTATAAGAACCAATGCCTCGATTAGCGGTGCGGAATGCGGCTGCCAGGCTGAAATCGGCTCGGCATGCTCAATGGCGTCGGCAGCACTCGCAGAGCTCTTTGACCTCGGTCTTGACCAGCTTGAATATGCCGCTGAGGTTGCTATGGAGCACCATCTTGGACTTACCTGCGACCCTATCTGCGGACTCGTTCAGATTCCTTGCATAGAGAGAAATGCCGTTGCCGCAATGCGCGCAATCAACTCGCTCTCTCTTGCCAATTTCCTCTTTGAAGAGCGTAAAATAACCTTTGACCTCATAGTTGAGACTATGTACAGAACCGGTTGCGACCTGCCGCTCGGCTACCGCGAAACCTCGGTCGGAGGCCTTGCAAAATACTATCCTCAGTATATAGGTGAAAAGAAAAAGTCAGCCGAATAAGTGCCGAAAACCATTTTCGATACTGCGGAAAAACTTGCGAAAAAACACTGAAATACACTAAAAATAAAAAACAGCTATCCTATGCTATTTTTAACAAAGGATAGCTGTTTTTGTCGTATTTTGACAACAAATATTTACTTTTATTTCAATTTAAAGGTGAAAACTCTGGCATAAAGGCTCGTTCCGTAATAGAATGGGTCGGTTATAATTCTGCTGCCTCCGTCGGCAAGCGTGAGCGGTTTTTTGTTGTCAAGCCATACGGCACGTTTGATTCTTATGCCGCCTGCTATGCGAATTTCGGAAGCTGTGCCGGACAAAAATTCGTTGGTGCATTGCATCATAGGCACACCGCTTATAACGCCGTAATATTCACCGTCTTTTTTGAAGAATCGTACGCCCTCGGCACGAATTTCGTCGGTTGCCACAGCACCGTCAAGGAAGAAGCGGTTTATTTTCTGCCATTTCCCGACGGCAGCGAAAAATTCCTTGTCCAAGGCTCTTACCGAGCCGTTGCCCATAGGCCCGAGATTCAGAAGGAAATTGCAGCCGCAATGCCGGCAGGTGATAAGGCTTTCGAGAATATTCGACACCGATTTGTAGTTCACGTCATCCTTTGCATAGCCCCAGTGGTCGTTAAGAACCTCGCACATCTCGCCCGCGATAGGCTTTATCGGATTTTCAACGAGCACGGGTCTGCCGCGCTCAAACGTAACGCTGTCAATTTCCGGATGCCCTGCCTGACCGCGTCTTTCAAGACCGGTATTGTTTATAATCATAGCCTCGGGCTGATATTTTCTGATAGTGCCGTAAAGACGGTCCTCCTGCCAGTCGGCATCGAATTTGTCCCACATTCCGTCAAACCACAGACCGCCGATTTTGCCGTAATTTTTACAAAGCAGCTCAACGCTCCTGATAAGATAATCTATGTATGCGGGAAAATCTCTTTCGTAGTCGGGATTGTGCCAGTCGAGCAGGGTATGGTAGAAGAAAGGAACCAAACCGCCCTCGCGGCATGCGTCAACGAACTCGCGCACCAAATCGCGCCCCGCTGCCGAGTGCGGTGCATCGTAATCGTTGAGTCCGCAGGTGTCGTAGAGCGAGAAGCCGTCGTGGTGCCTCGTTGTGAGGGTTATGTATTTACAGCCGGCGGATTTTGCCGTTTTAACCAAATCGCGTGCCCAGCTTTTTTTAATCTTGAATTTTCCTGTCAGCGCCTCGTATTTTTTAACGTCAGCATCAGGGTAGTTTTTGAGGTACCACTCACCCTTGCCCACCACCGAATAAAGTCCGAAATGAACGAACATTCCGAAGCCGAGCTTTTTAAATCTTTCGATATATTCGTATGCCATATCATGCCTCCCAAAAGTACGGTCAGAGCCTCGCTCTTGCAAATACGGAAAAATACTGCATTTCCCGATGCACCCTGCCTCAAATCTAATTATAACGGCAAAGAAAAACGAAAACTATATAAAAAATGCCTAAAAGTTGTCTAATTTAGCCTTTTGGGAAAATATCGTCGGGATTGTTCGCGAGCGAGCTTTGGATAAAAACGCGCATTTTTCGCCAAAATATTCCGTCCATAAATTTTCAAGTGTTTTTTTCATTTTTTACCTCTTTTAGCATTTTAATTAGGAACTAAAAATATTATAGTCCACATATGAACTAAATTCAACTCTTTTTAGTTCATTTTTGCTATAATTTTTCAAAAAGAACGAGGTGAATAAAATGAACTCATATCAAAGATTAAGAGACCTCAGAGAAGATGCAGATAAAAGTCAGGAAGAAATTGCAAAAATTTTAGGTACCAGCCAATCCTATTATGCGCAATATGAAAACGGCAAAAGACCGATACCGTTGGAGCGTATGATTATTTTGGCAAAATACTATAATGTTTCCCTTGATTATATCGCGGGTATTATTGATACACCGCGGAAGCTGAATTAAGGTTTGCTTTTGCGCAAAAGAGAAGAGGCATTAATGTGAGTCGTCCGTTAAGGATATCACACTAATGCCTCTTTTTGTTGTAATATTAAAGCTTCGCTTATACTCTTTCTCTGTTCTCGCGGGTTATCTTCTCGATAAACTCATCAAGGGTCATAGTCGTGGTCTGAGCGGTGTCACGGTTGCGGATTGCAACGGTGCCGTTTTCGGCCTCCTGCTGACCTATAACTACCATGTAAGGAACTCTTCCGACTACCTGAGCCTCTCTTATCATATAGCCGATTTTCTCGTTTCTCTCGTCAATCTCGGTACGGATACCTGCGCTTCTGAGAGCCTCGTAAACCTTATGTCCGTATTCCGAGCATTTCTCGGAAACGAGAAGCACCTTAGCCTGTGTGGGAGCGAGCCAGAGCGGGAACTTACCTGCGAAATGCTCGGTAAGGATACCGATAAAGCGCTCGATTGAGCCGTAGCAAACTCTGTGAACCATGATAGGTCTTTGCTTAGCACCGGTTTCGTCGGTGTATTCAAGCTCAAAGTTTATAGGCATCTGGAAATCAAGCTGTATAGTACCGCACTGCCAGGTTCTTCCGAGAGAGTCTTCAAGGTGGAAGTCAATCTTGGGACCGTAGAACGCACCGTCGCCCTCATTGATAATGTAGGGAAGACCGAGCTTTTCAAGTGCCGTTTTAAGTCCCTCGGTAGCTGCCTCCCAGTCCTCGTCCGAGCCCATGCTGTTCTCGGGTCTTGTGGAAAGCTCAACGAAATACTTGAATCCGAACTTGGAATAAACCTCGTTAATAAGGTCAACTACGCCGATAATCTCATCGGTTATCTGCTCGCGGCGCATAAATATATGTGCATCGTCCTGAGTGAAGCAACGAACTCTGAAAAGACCGTGAAGCGCGCCCTTGAGCTCGTGACGGTGAACCAAACCAAGCTCGCCCATCCTTATGGGAAGCTCACGGTAGCTGTGAGGCTGATTTCTGTACACGAGAACTCCGCCGGCGCAGTCCATGGGCTTAACGCAGAAGGTTTCCTCGTCGATCTCGGTAGAATACATATTGTCCTTATAGTGATCCCAGTGTCCGCTTGTTTCCCAAAGCTGACGGTTCATAATAAGG
>JAZNDN010000055.1:0-24174 GCA_045588085.1 Eubacteriales bacterium | reverse complement strand
AAGAAGCGCTGTCGGAGGGGGCGGGAGAATCGCTGTCCTCAACGAAATCTCCGAGATGGCTGTCCTCTTCCTCGCCTATCGGCGTTTCGAGAGAAACAGGATCCTGCGCTATCTTCATTATTTCACGTACTTTATCGGCTGTCATACCAAGCTTTTCTGCAATTTCATCCGTCGTGGGCTCTCTTCCGAAGTCCTGAAGAAGCTGACGGGCTGTGCGAGAAACCTTATGTATGGTTTCAACCATATGAACGGGTATACGAATAGTTCTTGCCTGGTCTGCGATCGCACGCGTAATAGCCTGTCTTATCCACCAGGTTGCATAGGTTGAGAACTTATACCCCTTGCTGTGATCGAACTTATCCACAGCCTTCATAAGACCGAGGTTGCCTTCCTGCATCAAATCAAGGAAATACATTCCCTTTCCTACGTGGCGCTTCGCGATTGACACAACCAGTCTCAGATTCGCCTCAATGAGCTCGTCCTTCGCAAGCTTATCACCGAGCGCAATTCTTTCGGCAAGGTAGGACTCGCGCTCCGGAGTAAGAAGCGGAATTTTTCCGATATCCTTTAGATACATACGTACGGGGTCGTCTATTGCAAGCCCCTCCTGAGAAAGCAGCTTTTCCATTTTCTCGGGATTTTCGTACGTCTCTACGTCATGCTCAAGCTCTTTTAAATTTTCATTGTCAATATCATCGGGATTGGTAGGCTCCATATCCAGCTGAGAAATATCGAAATCGATATCCTCCAAAACCTTCATAATACCGGAATTGGCTATTCCGTCGTTTGCCTTGGTGTCAATAAATTCATTTACGTCAATCTTGTCCTTGCTCATTTTTCTTCCTTTCTTCCGTTCCTTTGCAATTCAAAACTATCCTTCGCTTCTTCTCATTTTTTCAATAAGAGCCAGAAGCTCCTCTGCATTAGAAGCCTTTGCATCGTTTTTTCTCTGCATAGAACTCTTGAGTGAATTTATAGAATCCGCAAGAACCTGCTCTCCGTTTTCGGTAAGGTTCATTCTTGCGAGTTTCATACCGGTAATTCTGCCAACCTCTTCGGCAGAAAATTCCTCATTCAAATCCGGAGCTTGTTCCGAATTTTCATACCCAGCCCTTACAAACGCGAAAACCCGTTTGTTGAACGCAGTAAAGAAATCGTTTTCATTAAGCATCTGAGCCTCAAAAACCTTTTTTTGATGCTCCGGAAACAGCATAAGCAATCCCAAAATAATCTCCTCCGTCTTCGCAATCGACGGTGCCTTTGCATAGTCGGGATTTACCTTGTCGGAGTAGCCTATTGATGTCTGAATAGCCTTTTGAGCTTCTTCTTTTTTCGTTTGTCTGATGCTTTTTGCAACAATGCGCTGAATATCAGATCTTATGCTCTTAGCGTCGAGATCTAATTTTTTTGCGACGATTTGAATGTAAATTTCTCTTTCTGCCTCGGAATAAAACTTGGAAATAACATTTTCTATCATTTTTAAGGCAGCAACCTTATCCTGCGGAATATTGATATCAAACCTTGCGAGTATGTTATCCATATTGTACTCAAATTCAAGCTTGGCACCCTCAAGAACCGTTTTGAATTTTTCCGCTCCATAGTTTTTTATGTATTCATCGGGATCCTTTGAACCCGGAATTACAACGACCCTTGATTCGAGTCCTACCTCGCCTAAAATTCTCAAAGCCTTATTTGCTGCAATCTGCCCCGGCTCGTCGGAGTCGTAGCAAATAATAACCTTCTTCGTGTATCGGCTCATAAGACGCGCCTGCTCTGCGGTTATTGCAGTTCCAAGCGTTGCCACGGCATTAGTAAAGCCTGCCGCATGCATTGCTATAACGTCCATATACCCTTCACAAAGTATGATTTCGTTCTGGCAGGTTTTTCTTGCAAAATTGAGTGCGAAAAGATTTCTTGATTTTTTAAATACAGGAGTATCGGATGAGTTTTTGTATTTAGGTTTAACCTCATCGTCGATAGCTCGTCCTCCGAATGCGATAACGTTTCCCGAAACGTCAATTATAGGAAACATTGCACGTTTTCTGAATGCGTCATAATATTTACCCTTGTCGGTTTTTCCGCAAAGGAAGGCGGCTGTCAGCTCATCGTATCCGTATCCCTTGGAAATCATATACGAGGAAAATGCATCAAAGCTATCCGGAGCATAACCGAGTCCGAAATGCTTTATGGTTGCCAACGAGAGCTTTCGTTTTTCGGTAAAATACGTCAAAGCCTGCTTTGCACCCGGCATATCCGAAAAAAGCGCTCTGTGAAAATAGTTTGCGGCATCGGCGTTCATCTTAAACATCCGATTTTTGTCATATCTTTTAACGTTTGGATCTGCGTTATCTTCCTCACGGATTATAGTTATCCCGGCTCTCTTTGCGAGAAATTCTACTGCGTCGGGATAATCGAGGTGCTCCATTTGCTTAACGAACGTAACGGCATCGCCGCCTATACCGCATCCGAAGCAATAAAAACTGTTGGTAGACGGATAAACCATGAAGGACGGGCTTTTTTCACTGTGAAAAGGACAAAGTCCTTTATAAACCGAGCCTGCACGTTTAAGAGAAACGTATCCGCTTATTAAATTTTCGATATCGGTTCTGAGAATAACCTCGTCGATAGCGGCACGGCTTATTTTTGCCATTTTCCCACCTCTTTTCCTACCAAATTATCTATACAATACAATATACGCTATATTTCGCAAAAAACACTTTTAAAATTTTATTTAGCTTTCACGGAAATCGAATTTTTCTGCAACATGCTCGACGAAGCCTCGTCCCGATGTCAGCTCTGTAACGCATCTGCTCAGCTCTTCCGCTTTATCGGATGCAACGGTTCCTTTTACCACAACGTCCTCGGCATACTCAACGCTGTCGGTTAAAAATTCAAAAGGAGCAAGCATCGGCAAAAGCCTCTGATAATCGGAATAGCTAACCTTGATATTAAGCTCCGTATACAAATTATACTCTATGATGCTCGCAGCCTTCAAGGCGCCGAGCGCACTTTCGGTATACGCTCTCACCAATCCACCTGTGCCTAAAAGCGTGCCACCAAAATAACGGACGACAACGATTACCGTATCCGTGCACCCGTTTTTTCTGATTACGTCAAGAACAGGCATACCGGCAGTCCCCTGCGGCTCTCTGTCATCGGAATATCTCATAATAGAATTATCGCGAATAACGTACGCGTATACCCAATGTCTTGCATCCGGATATTTCTTTTTCACCAATGCAACGAATTCAATAGCCTCGCTCTCCGAGGATACAGGAGCTGCGTGACCTATGAACACCGATTTTTTCTCTTCTATTCTGAATTCGGCAAATTCCTTGACCGTTGTATAAGAATTCATCATTTACTCCATACAAATATACTTTGAGTATATGCCTCGCTCCGCACCGCCGAGTATGGCGCAAACCGTTATCCCCTCTGCCCCATAATCAACGGAATTTACCGTCACCTTATCGTAAAGGGAGCTGAGCACCGATTGATCGCTGTAGGGTATAAGAAGTGTATATTCCTTTTTTCCTTCAGCAACCGTTTGCTCTATCATTTCCAAAAGCTTTTCTATATTCAAATCGGTTTTGGCGGATATAACAATGCTTTTTTCTTTAGGTACGTCTTCGTATTGCACATCCGAAAGGTCCGCCTTATTATAAACGTAAATTTTCGGCTTGTCAGATGCTCCCAGCTCCTGAATAAGACCGTCGGTTACCTTAAGATGCTCGTAGACCTCAGGGTCCGTAATGTCGGATACAATCATAAGAATATCAGCGTATCTTACTTCGTCAAGAGTAGATTTGAAAGCCTTGATAAGATGATGAGGAAGATTTCTTATAAATCCTACCGTATCTGTGAGAAGTACGGTTTCTCCGTGAGGTAAAACCAGCTTTCTCGTCGTCGGGTCAAGAGTTGCAAACAGCTTGTCCTCCGCGAGAACTCCCGCACCGGTGAGTCTATTCATAAGAGTGGATTTTCCTGCGTTCGTATAACCAACGACGGCAATTTTGGGAAGACGGCTTCTGTCTCTTTGCGAACGCATCACGGCTCTGTTATGCTCAAGCGTTCTCAGCTTTTCCTCAAGCGCCGCAATTTTAGCGTGAAGATGGCGTCGGTCGCTTTCCAGCTTCGTCTCACCCGGACCTCTCGTACCTATTCCTCCGCCCTGTCTTGACAGCTCAGCGCCTTTTCCTATTAATCTTGGCGCAGAGTATTTAAGCTGCGACAGCTCCACCTGAAGCTTTCCCTCGGCGGTTGTCGCATGAAGAGCAAAAATATCAAGAATAAGCATGCTTCTATCAATCACGCTCACGTTATCTATATCGTTTTCAAGATTTCTTATCTGCATAGGAGAAAGCTCTATGTCGAAAACAACGAGATTTATCTCGTTTTTCTTGCAGAGCTCGGAAATTTCCGCGACCTTACCGCTTCCGATAACGGTTCTCGGGTCGTATGCGTCCTTTATCTGAATAACTCTCGCAAAAACCTCGCCGCCTGCGGTATCAAGTAGCCTTTCAAGCTCGTCAAGACTGCTTTCGCATTCCGGAACGTCTCGGCTTTTTTCACAAACACCGACAATAACTGCCTTTTTGAATTCCATTTTTCCCTCCTGACCAAACTTTACGTAAGGCCTGAATTTTCAGCGTTTTGGCGTTTATATCCGTTACATCGTCTAACAGAAAATCAAAAGGAGCGCGGAACCTATGAGGCACCAACGCTCCTTTGACAGACAATAATTACTTTGTCATAGCAAGACGCTTCTTGAACTTATCAACACGTCCGCCGGCATCTACAAACTTCTGCTTACCTGTATAGAAAGGATGGCACTTAGCGCAAATTTCTACGTTGAGGTCGCCCTTAACGGAATGAGTCTTTACAGTCTCACCGCAAGCACATCTGATGGTAGCTTCTTTGTATTCGGGATGTATTCCTGCTTTCATTTTAACACCTCTTTACATGATAGTCATTTTCATACGAATGGTATTATATCATATAATTTTACATTTTGCAACCCTTTTTTGAAAATAATTTATAAAGTTTTGCAAAGCACAACGGCGCTGTTTGCTATATGGAAGAATTTCGGTATAAAAAGTGAAAATATTTCAGATTTTTTCCTCTATTTTCTTTCGCAGTCTAGACATTATTTTCTTTTCAAGGCGTGAAATGTAGCTTTGAGAAATTCCAAGAAGGTCCGCAACCTCCTTCTGAGTAAGCTCGGCTCCTCCGCCGAGACCGAACCTCAGCTCTATTATCACCCGCTCTCTGTGAGATAAGTCGGATATGGCATTTCTCACAATGCGCCGCTCCTCATCGTCCTCCATGCTTTTATATACGCAGTCCGCCTCGTTACCGAGTATATCCGAAAGTAAAAGCTCGTTACCGTCGTAATCAACACTCAGCGGCTCGTCAATGGAAATTTCCTTTCTGTGATTCGAGCTTTTCCTTATGAACATAAGAATTTCATTTTCAATGCAACGAGATGCGTAAGTGGCAAGCTTTATATTTTTATCGCTGTTGAAGGTTGAAACCGCCTTCATAAGCCCAACAGTACCTATGGATATCAGCTCCTCTATGCCTACACCTACGTTTTCAAATCGCTTTGCTATGTACACCACAAGGCGAAGATTGTGCTCAACCAATCTCTGTCTGGCACACTCACACTCAATATTTCTTATCGCATCCTCCTCTTCCTCGGTACTCAGAGGCGCGGGAAGAGTTTCGTTACCGTTTATGTAATAAACCCTGTTGTTAGAAAACAGCGCGCTGAAAAATCTTTTAATACGGTATATAAGTGATTTTAGCATTTATTCCACCACAAGCTCGGAGGGTACAAGTGCCGTGTATCCGCCGAAGCTTCCTTTCTCGTTATCAAACGCGATTACCGCGCTTTTTGTATAATGATTTGCTTTGTCGGCTTTTATTACGATATCACACCTTATTCCAAGCAGCATTTTTTCTGTTCCAAGACCCTTTGCCGGTATCAACCGCACCAGACTTTTCAGTTCTTCCGGCAAGCTATATGCTCCGTTTATAGACGTATCCGCAATATATTCGCTTACAACGCCGGATTTCATGATTATAACAGGAAGCATATTCATTGGGTCCTTCAGTATATTTCCGCTGTCAATCAGCCCCGACGTATCAACCTTATTTCCCAGTAAAGTAAAGGAAAAATCAACGTATTTCTCCGAAGATGCACCGGAAAACATAGAAAACAAAAGCTTTAGTATACCAAATGACATAAGTACAAGCATCGCCAGAAGTAAAATATTTCGGTTTTCCGCTCCGAAGATTTCATCGCGGAACACAGGATACAAATATCTGTCAAGAAGCGAGTAACCAAAGCTGACGATACCGCCGATAAAGGTTTCCATGACGAGAAAGGAAACGAAGATTTTTGCCTTTTTTAACAAAGTAAAATCAGCACCGACTATTAAAACAAGCAGAGTAGAAGAAAGAAACAGCAGTAGAAAATATATAAATCCCGCCAAATTAAACAGCACCGTTACCGAAGCGAATACAGCCCCCACCATGCCGCCAAGCACCAGCTTTAATGCAGATGAGGTGCATTTTGCCAGTCTGAGCGAAAAATAAAGGGCAAGCGTATCAACCGTCAGATTTATTAAAAAATAAACGTCTATGTAGAGAATCTCCATAAAGGTCACCTCGCTTTACACCAATAGTATCACGCGCGGTGGGAAATAAATGTCAAAATCAAAAGAAAAATACACAAATATTTAACGCGCAAAGCAAAAATCTGCCTTGCGCGTTAAGCGTAAAAATATAACTTAATTATCTGCCTTCGATAAAATCAGCGGCAGCCTCGACGTAATCGCCCTCGAAAAGCTCTATAACGCCCTTGTCACAAAGCGAAGCAAGGCTCGGGTCAATCGGAAGGGTTGCAAGAACTCTGGTACCGTGCTTTTCTGCAATTTCCGCAATTTTACTCTCGCCGTAGGGCTTTATGATTTTTTTACAGTCAGGACATACAATATAGCTGTAATTTTCAACAAGTCCGAGCACTTCTATATTCATAAGAGCTGCCATATTAACCGCCTTTTCGACTATCATTCCGACAAGCTCCTGAGGACTTGTTACAATAACGATACCGTCAAGCGGAAGACTCTGAAAAACGGTAAGAGGCACGTCACCGGTTCCGGGAGGCATATCTACGAACATATAGTCTACCTCACCCCAGACAACGTCGGTCCAGAACTGCTTGACAGTACCCGCAATAACGGGACCGCGCCAAACGACAGGCTTGGTTTCCTCATCCATAAGAAGATTGATACTCATAACCTCGATTCCGGTCTTGGTGAGAACAGGAAGCATTCCGTCCTCATTTCCGACAACCGAACCCGTCTTAAGTCCAAACGCCTTGGGGATTGAGGGTCCTGTAATGTCTGCATCAAGAATTGCTGTTTTATAACCTCTGCGTGCAAGAGCAACTGCAAGAAGAGAGGTTACCATCGACTTTCCGACGCCGCCTTTTCCGCTTACAACGCCGATTACCTTTTTGACACTGCTCCCCTTGTTCTGAGGTGCCAGTAAATCTGCTTTAGAGCACTTTGAAGAGCAAGATGAGCAATCATGATTACATTCTGCCATGTTTTTTCTCCGTAAATTTAAATTGTATCAAATTTTAAAGTATTGTTTTCGGCATCTATATTTACGCCGACAAGCTTTTGGGGATAGCTGTCAATTATCATTGACGCCAGCTTATCCTCTATTTCACGCTCGATATATCTTCTCATATTTCTTGCACCGAATTTCTCTGAATAGGATTCGGTTGCGACGTGCTCAAGTGCTGAGTCTGTGAAGCTTAAGCGAATTCCCTTTTCATCAAGCGCGCCCTTAAGCTTTGAAAGCATAATACGCGCGATTCCCACGAAATCCTTACGCGAAAGATGAGAAAATGTTATTATCTCGTCTACACGGTTTATAAATTCAGGACGCAAAAAGTCAAAGAGTGCCTTTTCTGTTTTTTCCTTAGACTGAAGCTCACGCTTTTCGGCAAATCCCGAAATTCCGGACGAGGTCTGACTGCCCGCATTGGTAGTCATAATAATTATTGTGTTTTCAAAATTAACCTGTCTGCCCTGTGCATCGGTTATCTTACCGTCATCAAGAATCTGAAGCAGAATGTTAAGCACGTCGGGGTGCGCCTTTTCAATTTCATCGAAAAGGATTACCGAATAAGGTCTTCTTCTGATTTTTTCGGTAAGCTGACCTGCCTCGTCATATCCTACGTATCCGGGAGGTGCTCCGATAATTCTGGATACAGCGTGCTTTTCCATAAACTCAGACATATCAAGCCTGATAAGAGACTCCGGCTGCTTGAACAGCTCATCTGCAAGAACCTTAACAAGCTCGGTTTTTCCAACACCCGTAGGTCCTGCAAATATCATCGAAACCGGATTTCTTCTGTAAGAAACGCCTGCCCTTTTTCTCTTGACCGCACGAACTACCGCGCCAACCGCTTCAGCCTGACCTATTATCCTTGCACTGATTCGGTCGTAAAGGCCGACAAGCTCCGAAAGCTCACCTTCTTTTATATCACTTGCAGGAATTCCCGTCCATATTTCAACAACAGCAGCCAAATCGGCGTAGGAAAGATACAGATTATTAAGTATCGGTTCAAGCTCCTGCGCTCTTTGCTCAAGACGCGAAAGGTTAACCTTTATATCCGCCAAAGCGGCATAATTTTGTTCGGTCTGTCCGTCAGGCTTCTCAAGAATTCCCTCAAGCTCGGTCTTTTTGCTGATTAAAGACTCGCTTTCCTTAGCATTTCTTCTCTTTTCGTTGAGTTCAGGCGAAGAAAGAGAAACTCTGGACGCCGCCTCATCGATAAGGTCTATAGCTTTGTCCGGAAGAAATCTGTCGGTAATATACCTTTCGGACATAAGCACAGCTTGTCTTGCTACCTCATCGGTAATCTTTATGCCATGGTAATTTTCATAATAGCTCTTGATACCCTTGATAACGTCAACGCTCTCATCAACAGACGGCTCGTTTACCATAACCGGCTGGAATCTGCGCTCAAGCGCGCTATCCTTTTCGATATATTTACGGTATTCCTTAAGAGTCGTCGCTCCGATGACCTGAATTTCGCCTCTTGATAGCGTAGGCTTGAGGATATTGGCAGCGCTCATGCTGCCCTCTGAATCTCCCGCACCGACAAGATTATGAACCTCGTCAATAACAAGAATTATATTACCTGCCGCCTTTATTTCTTTAATAAGCCCAAGTATTCTGGACTCAAACTGACCTCTGAACTGAGTACCGGCAACAAGAGCTGTAAGGTCAAGAACCCAAACCTCATGCTCGCGGAGCTTTTCGGGAACCTCCCCGTCAACTATTCTCTGAGCCAAAGCTTCTGCAATAGCGGTCTTTCCGACGCCGGGTTCTCCTATAAGACAAGGATTATTTTTCTGTCTGCGGCAAAGAATCTGAATTACTCTTTGTATTTCCTTTTCCCTGCCTACTATTCTATCCACCTTGCCGACTCTTGCCTTTTCTGTAAGGTCTGTACAATAGGTATTGAGGAATTTGCGCTCTTCGGAGGACGCCTTCGCATTATCCTTTTTAACATTATGGCGGCCGGATTCACGGTGCCCGCCATTTTCCTTCGGCATAATCCCGAGTCCCGAGAAGAACTTTTTGAAATCTATCGAAGGTGCGCCGCCATCATTATCTGCATCGACAGGTTCGGGAAGACCTTCACTCATCTCCTCCATTGCACTCTCGAGCTCTGAACTCATAGATTCAATAGCTTCATCGGTAAGCCCCATCTGCTTAAGCATACCGTTGAGAGGATTTATACCCATCTCTCTTGCACAGATAAAGCAAACACCCTCACTAACTGTTTTTCCGTTCTCGGTTCTGTTTATGAAGACCGATGCCGGTCTTTTTTTACATTTGATACAAATAGGAATATTCATTTAAAACACCTGAAATTAAGTATTAATCGATTGAATTAACTGAAGAGGATTAAAATCCTTGAAAAACGTATATACGAATCCTCCGACAAACTCGGGTGATACCAGCGAAATTATATTAGCAACAATGCAACAGAGCACCACGGATACCGCGCCGCCGAGAGCAAGACCGAGGATTCTGTTGATAACACCTATAAATCCTGTCGAAATAACCTTGTCAAGCAAGGAAATCAAAACGCCAAGGATTATCGAAATTGCGATAAAAAGCCCGAAATACGTTACGATAAAAGCAACGAAGGTTCCTATCGCATTTCCAAAGGACTGAGCAAGATACGGTATAACCTCAGCTGCCGAAAGACCGGTCGGGTCGATATCGGAAAGCGTCGCAACTATACGCAGGTAAAACGGCAATACGTCTATCGTACCCGCGGCTGCAATATCGGGAAAGTCGGAAAGCAGCAGCCCCTCTATCTTATCTGCAAAAACCTCGGAAAAATACGGTGCAGAAAAAGAGGATATAATCGGTGATGCGATGCAGAAGGTAATGCATAGTGCCCCTATTATTTTAACGGGCTTTGACAGCACCGCGAAAAATCCGCGGCAAGCACCTAATAAAACACCTATAATCAGAACCAACGACAAAACTACGTCGGCAACAGTAAAGGTCATAGTGTAATTCTCCTTTTATAAGTCCAGAAAGAATTATACATTATAATTTTAAGAGTGTCAATAGCCAAGTGGTGTATAAAATTGTCAAAATCCGTAGCATAAGCTACTTAAAAATGACGTTTGCATCTCCGTAGAGTGACCTGAGTCTGAATATCACCCTTTCGGATGCATCAATGCTCACACTTCTCATAGTTACGTATTTCTTGGTAGATGCATCGTACACAACTACCTCAACTTTTCCGGGATTCAGTGCAGATAATCTGTAAATAGGGGCAAGACGCGCCTCGTCAAAGCTCTCGAGCTTTATATATATTCTCGGTCTTTTCTGCTTTTCCGTGGTGATATCTTTTTTTGCCAAAGCATCCGAAACAGCGCCGTTACTCTCCAAAAGCTTGACGTCAGACAACAAAATCTCCGGTGGTTCGCCCTCCTCAATGGACAGCTTGCCCGTTATGCTTACTGCGGATTCCGGCTGCAAAATCTCGGAAAATTTGGTGTATAGCTTTGCAAAAACTATAACGTCTATCTCGCCAAGCCTGTCCTCCACGGTTACGAATGCCATAACGTCTCCGTTTTTGAGAGTTTTTGTCTTTTTAGCCGTTATTATTCCGGCAACTCTAACTACCGAGCCATCGGTAAATCTTACTTCCTTTTGCTCTGATTGAACATCAGCAGCACTGAGAATTTCCGATATTGAATCCGGCTTTATCAAAGCGATATGCTCTGTATAATTGTCAATCATATGTCCTGAGAAATACATTCCGGAGCTCTCCTTTTCCAGAAGAAGCAGCTCATTTAAGGTATACTCTGGAATTTGCGGATATACGAATGCGGTATCCGAGGAAATCGAAGCTCCGGAAGAAAACCAATCAAGCTGACCGCTGATATTATTCCTCTTCTTTACCTGTTCCGATTCAAGTATTTCCTCGTAAACCGAAAGAAGTGCGCTTCTCGGAACTCCTAACGTGTCAAAAACTCCGCATTTGATAAACGCTTCAAGGGTTCGTTTGTTTATATCGGCCGCTGAGAGCCTGGAAACAAACTCGTCAAAGCTCTTGAAGGAAGAAATATTACGCTCACGAACAACGGCATCAGCTATATTTCTGCCAACGTTTCTGATAGCCAAAAGTCCGAAGCGTATATTACCGTCAAC
Organism: Eubacteriales bacterium; assembly: GCA_045588085.1. Lineage (GTDB taxonomy): Bacteria > Bacillota > Clostridia > Oscillospirales > CAG-272 > UBA1740. Next base: position 12,408 of record JAZNDN010000055.1, on the reverse strand, counting down.
TACCGAAAAGTCCGGCATACTGAGGTTTATATCGGGAGGAAGAACCTTTATACCAAGCTTCTGCGCATCGGCAATATATTCCTTAAGCTTACTTGCATTATCAAGCACACTCGTAAACAATGCCGAGAAATATTCAGCAGGATAATGAGCCTTGAGGTACGCGGTTCTGTATGAAATAACACCGTAAGCCGTAGCATGACTTTTATTAAAAGCGTATTTGGCAAAGCTTTTCATCTGCTCGAATATCAGCGCAGCATGCTCCTCGCTGATACCGTTCTGACGGCATCCGTCAATGAATCCCTGCTGCTCGGAAAGCATTGCCTCTTCCTTTTTCTTGGACATAGCGCGTCTTACAATATCTGCACGTGCGTAGGAATACCCTGCAAGCCTTCTGCATATTTGCATTACCTGCTCTTGATAAACGATACAGCCATAGGTTACGTTAAGTATCTGTTCAAGTTCGGGAATGAGATATTCAACAGGTTCAGCACCGTGCTTTCGCGCAATAAATGTATCAATGGAGTCCATAGGACCGGGTCTGTACAGCGCGATTACGGCTATTATATCCTCAAGAGTCGACGGAAGCAAGCGAGAGAGCACCTGTTTCATTCCGCCCGACTCAAGCTGGAAAATTCCGTCAGTCTGAGCAGCACAAAGAAGCTCAAATGTCTTTTTGTCGTCAAACGGTACCTTGCATATATCAAAGTGCGGTACTCTTTTCCTTATCTGCTTTTCCGCATCGCTTACAACTGTAATATATCTCAACCCAAGGAAATCAAATTTAACCAGTCCGAGCCTTGCCGCCGTATTCATATCAAACTGAACTACAACACCTGTACCGCTTGAGGAAAGCGGTACGTATTCGTAGGTTGGCTCTTCGGTTATAACTACCCCCGCCGCATGTGTAGAGGCGTGCCTCGGAAGCCCCTCAAGGCTGCGGCTTATATTGATAAGCCTGCGAACCTCGGAATTGCTCTCGTAGAGAGAAAACAGCTCCTTTGATTTTAAAGCTTCATCAATTTTCACATCTGTTGCACGCGGAAAAAGCTTAGCAACCGCGTCAACGGTAGCATATGGCATTCCAAGAGCCCGTCCGACGTCCCTGACCGCCGCTTTTGCGCCCAGCGTACCAAAGGTAACTATCTGAGCCACCCTATCCTCTCCGTAACGCCGCTTGACGTAATCTATTACCTCTTCTCGACGGTTGTAGCAGAAGTCTATATCAAAATCCGGCATAGAAACACGTTCCGGATTTAAAAATCTCTCAAACAGCAAGTCGAAAGCGATCGGATCAACGTCGGTAATACCTACGCAAAACGCAACGAGGCTTCCTGCGCCCGAGCCTCTTCCGGGGCCAACCGGAATACCGTTACTTTTTGCATATCCAACGAAATCGCTGACTATAAGATAATATGCATTGAAACCCATTTTATCAATTACGGAGAGCTCGTACTCTATACGTTCGATATAGATATTCTCCGCGTGAACGGCAAAATCAAATCTTCCGTCTTTCTTATGCGCCTCAAAACCGGAAAAGGCATGCTCTCTTAGCGTTTCAAAATGGGTTTTATTGTTTTCGGGCTTGAAATCCGGCAAGTGAAGCTTGTCAAACTCAAAATCAAAATTGCATTTTTCTGCGATTTTTACGGTATTTTCAACGGCATCGGAATAATCAGCAAATAAGGCTCGCATTTCCTTCTCGGTCTTGAAATAAAACTCGTTTTTCTCAAATCCGAGAGGTCTTCCGTCGGTAATACACGTGTTAGTTTGAATGCAAATCAGAGTCGCCTGCATTTCCGCGTCGTTTCTCTCTATATAATGAACGTCGTTTGTTGCAACCAGAGGTATACCGTGCTTCTCGGAAATCATGCGCAAGCCGTAGCAGGTCTTAATTTCCTCGTCAATTCCGTGGTTCTGTATTTCCAGATAAAAGTCATCTCCAAAGATGCTTTTCATCTGAAGAGCAGCCTTTTCAGCCTCCGACATGCTACCGGCTAATATAAGTTGAGGAATTTTTCCGGCTATACACCCGGAAAGCGCAATAAGCCCCTCGGAATGATTCTGCAAAAGCTCCATATCAATACGGGGTTTTGTGTAAAATCCGCTGATAAAGCTCTGAGAAACCATATAACAAAGATTCTTATATCCCACGGCGTTCTTGCAAAGAAGTATCAAATGATTGCCGGAGCTATCGCCCTTTCCTTCTTTAAGGTGCATTGAACGGGGCGCAACATAGACCTCACAGCCAATTATAGGCTTGATTCCGCGAGCCTTCATAGCGTCGTAAAAAGCAACCGCGCCGTACATAACGCCATGATCTGTTATCGCAACGGCGGTTTGCCCATCGGATATTGCTTTATCGGCAATTCTGGATATTACGGCAGCACCGTCAAGCAAACTGTATTCAGTATGCAGATGTAAATGGACGAATCCGCTCATCACAAGCCCTCCTTACTTTCAGTATCTACAAAAGCTCCTTAGCAAGCTTCATAATTTTTGACATTCTGTGCACCAGCCCCGATTTAGTCAGTGGCGGTACGAATTTTAGCGCAAGCTGCGTCAATGACAACTCGGGAAACTCCATTCTCATCTTTGCCGTTCGCAAAAGCTCCTCCGGCAGCCTTGTGAGCAACCCTCGCTTTTCAAGCTCGGCAATTGCACTCGCCTGCTCGTTTCCGGTCTTTACTATTCTGGTTATGTTTACCGTGTCAAGATTTCTTGCCCTGTTGGCATTATTTGAAAAATCCTTTTCGATTTTTGTATTTATAACCTCAAACGCCGCAGACTGAATATCAGCCGACGCGAAGAAATCCTCTATAACGGAGCTGTTCTTCGTATACAGCAGATTTTCGTTACCGCGAGTTCTGATTTTCATATACAGCCCCATACTCTCAAATATTGAAATAAAGGTTTCCGTTCTGTTTTCGAGAGAAAATTCGAGGCAGTATTGTTTTTGCGGCTCTGTCATTCTTCCGCATGCGAGAAAAACGCCTCTCATATACGAAGCCCTGCAAAAACGGCAATTCTCAATAAATCCATTGCCCGAGCCGCACAGAAAATCGGTAAGATATCTCTCGCACGAATTGCTGGAAAATGATAAATATTTATATCTGCCGCCCTTTTCGGAAGAGCCGACTGCCGCATCTCTGCTGAAGAACTCTTTTATCAAAGACCTCGTGTAAGCCGCTATATCATTATTCTCCACTCTGAGCACGACAGCATCGTTTGCAGCCTCGGCTTTCGCTGAAATTATCCCATGCAGTAAAGAACGGCGGCAACAGGATTTTTTGACCGGGCTGCTCATTATTTCATCTTTTATCTTTGTAGAAAACGACATAATTCACCGTTAACATTCCGCTTACTTGACGTATTCAGCTTCGCGTACAAGCGAAACCCCGTAAGCTTCATTTATCTTTTTTACTATGTAATCTGCCAAATCGTTAATATCCTTAGCGGTCGCATTTCCGCTATTAATTATAAATCCCGCATGCTTTCGCGACACCTCAGCTCCGCCGACGGAATATCCCTTTAGCCCTGCTTCATCTATAAGCCTTGCGGGAATAATACCGCAGCACCTTTTGAAAAAGCTGCCAAGACTTGCGCCTGCGGGTTGGGTTGCACTTCTCATACCGGAATAATAAGCAATCCTCTCCGAAAATTCCAATGGATTCATAGGCGAACACTTAAGCGCTGCTTCCAAAAGACATAATGAACTGCCGACGAGTGCCGAGCTGCGATATTCGAATTTCATCTGCGAATTTGAGAGTATACGTATTCGGTCACTTTCAGCATCATAAAATTTTCCCCACAGAAAAACGTCAGCCATACATTTGCCGAAGGCACCCGCATTGCCGAACACCATGCCGCCGATGCTTCCCGGTATTCCGCACAGCTCTGCGGGAATAGCAAGATTTCTTTTTTTAGCTTCAGTCATAACGTTTTGCACCGAAGCTCCCGCACCGCAAACAACGTAATCCTCACAAAACAGCGTTTCTTTAAGACGCGAGGTGGATATTATGGTACCGCAAAATCCCTCGTCCGAGAAAAATACGTTAGAGCACCGACCTATAATTTTATATCTGCACGAGCTTTCCGTTAATCCTCTTACAGTAGCTACCAGCTTGCTTTCGGTATCCGGAAAAGCCGCGTAATCCGCGATGCCCCCTGCCTTTATATGCGAAATTTTTGAGGTGTTTAAGCTTTTACGGTACGTAATCTCATTTTCTGTGAAAATTTCAACAGGATTTTTCAATCAAACGTTCCGCGTTCCTTATAAGTATCTCTTTCTCTCAGCATATCGACAGCCGCCTCACGCTGAGCATCCGTTACGCTTATACCTCCGAGAATTCTTGAAAGCTCGTTTATTCGTCCGTCCTTATCAAGCTCCTTAACAGTGGTCTCGGTAAAGCCGTCTACGTCCTTTTTACTTATGAGATAGTGTGAATCCGAAAGAGATGCAATCTGCGCGCTGTGAGTAACGCATATGAGCTGAGCCGTCTTTGCCAACGAGAGCATTTTTATTCCTATTTTTCTTGCCGTCTTACCGGATACACCCGCATCAATTTCATCGAATATAATCGTCTGTATTCCGTCCCTGTCGGCAATTACGCTCTTAAGCGCAAGCATTATTCTTGCAAGCTCGCCACCCGATGCGATTTTGGAAATCGGCTGAGCATCTATACCGCGGTTTGCGCTTATGAAAAATTCAACCGTGTCGTATCCTCTTTCATTAAGCTGCTTTCTTTCTGCTGAGGTCAATTGCTTTATGGCTGCGAAGAAAACAACCTTTGGCATATCCAGAAATTCCAGAGTTTGCTTAACCGAGCTTTCCAAAGAAAGCGCAGCCTCCTCGCGTTTTCTGTGTAACTTGTCGGCAATTTCCGCGCAAGCCTTGTAGAGATTGCTTTCTTTCTTTTGAAGCTCTTCCAGATATTCCTCTGAATTGCGGAGCTTTTCAAACTCCTCGGCAGCGTTTTCTCTGAAGGCAAGTATATCTTCAACGGTAAGTCCGTACTTTCTTTTGAGCTTGGATATTTTATCAAGCCTTGATTCGATTTTATTGAGTTTTTCGGTCGGGTCCTCATCGGTATCTTCAATAACCGCATATACCTCCTCGGCAATATCCGACACTTGATAAAGGCACTCTCTGAGCCTTTCGGCATATTCCGAAAATTCAGGTATCACGTCCGATAACGCTGTGAGCGAGCTTACGCTTCTGTCAAGCAGAAACGAAACGCTTCCCTTTTCGCTTCCCTTAAGCGCCTTGAAAACAAATCCTGCCTGCTTGATTATCTTTTCGCTGTTTTTGATTTTCAGCTTTTTATCAATGAGCTCATCCTCTTCCCCCGGATGCAAGCCGACAGAATCAATATCTTTTATCTGATATTCAAGCATCTCAAGGAGCCTTGCGCGCTCCTTTTCCTTGTTTGCTATTTCGTCGATTTCTTTTCTTACCGCATCGTACTCTGAAAACACCTTGCCGTATTCATAGAGCAGCTCTTCGTTTTGTGAATACGTGTCAAGAATGGAGAGATGATTTTTTGAATCGGTAAGCGAATGCGTATCACTCTGTCCGTGAATATTGATAAGCCTTGCACAAATTTCCTTTAACACCGAAAGATTGACGGCTCTGCCGTTAATTCTCGTCTGCGAGCGGCCGTCAGAATATATGCTTCTTTGAATAAGTATATTTCCCTCATCGTCGGGATATACCCCAAGCTCTGAAAACTCCGAGGCAACACCCTCGCCTATATCGGTAAACAAGCCGCTGACCATAGCACAGTTCTCACCCTGCCTTATCAGTCCCTTTTCGAACTTTTTACCCAAAAGCAAATTAATGCTGTCTATGATTATAGACTTTCCTGCGCCGGTCTCACCCGTCATTGCTGTAAATCCGGGAGAAAAATCAAGGTCTGTTGATTTTATAACGGCAATGTTTTCAATATGCAGTGAAAAAAGCATAATTGCGCTCCTATATTTATAAATTGGCGGTGTCGAATTTCAGTAAAATTCTCTGAACTTACACCATAAACGTGCTTTTGAGTCTTTGCTCAACGCTCTTTGCAATTTCCTCGTTTCTGACTACGAGAAGCAAGGTGTCGTCACCCGCAACAGAGCCTACAATATCATTATGATTAAATGAATCCACGCACACGGCAACAGCGTTAGCCATGCCTGAGAGCGTTTTTACGACTACAATATTACATGCCGCCTCTATCATAAGCACAGCATCGGTTATAACAGAATTCATAACAGGCGCGCTGTTTTCTCTTCTGACGTTGGGAATAGTGTATTTGTACGAGCCGTCAGCCGTTACCGCCTTGACGAGCTTCAGCTGATTTATATCTCTGGAAACTGTGGTTTGCGTAGCAAAAAAACCTTCTTCCTTAAGCTTTGCTATAAGTGCTTCCTGAGTGTCTATATCGTATCTTTCAATCAGCTCCAGAATTTTTTGCTGTCTTGCGTTTTTCATTTTACGTCCTCCAGAATTTTCATTTTCTTAAATAAGGTCGAGAACATATTGTTTTCTTTAAACGTCAATACCTTAAGTCGCTTCTTTGAAACGTCTACCGTACATTCCTCGTCGGGCTCCATAACCGCGTAATGTCTTCCGTCTATGCTTACGTTAAGGTTGTCATCACCCGTGTTCTTGATTCTGATAATATCGTCGGTAGAAAAAATTATAGACCTATCAAAAAACGAGTGCGGACAAACGGGAGTTACGACAAGTGCCTCTATTCCGTGAGAAACAATCGGGCCTCCCGCAGAAAGTGAATATGCGGTGCTTCCCGCAGGTGTTGAAATAATAAGTCCGTCTGCGCGGTATTTTACGTATCCACCGTGCGTGCATACACTGAAATCCGCTATTCCAAGATAACTGTCGTGTGAGATGACCACGTCGTTAACCGCAAGTCTGTCGGCGGTAACGGTGCCGCTCTTCTTGCTGAGATTAGTTTTAAGAAGTATTTTTTCGGAAAAGCTGAAATCGCCGGAAAAAATGTTATCAAGAATTTCGATATTGTCCGGCTCAACCTCGCTCAGATATCCTACCTTGCCGAGATTGACTCCCACAATTGCAATGTCAAGTTCTATCGCTTTAAGAGAGGCGTCAAGAACCGAGCCGTCACCGCCCACAACGATTATAAGCTCAGTATCAAGTGGAAAATCACTATAATAAGTAACACCTGAAAAAGCATATGATTCAAATTTAAAATCAATGTAGACCTTAGCCCCATGGCTCGCGAGCGTACTTATTACCTTTGAGGTAACTTTCAAGTCTTTGTCCTTTTTGGGATTAGGAATAACAGCTATATTATTCATATAATTCTCCATTCAAAGCTTTTTGAAATGTGCTAAATATTCTATATTACCGTCGCCTCCGCAAATCGGAGAGGTAATGTGCGCAATAAATAAAAATCCTACCGACTGCGCAAAGCTGATTACCTTATCAAGTGCGTATTTACGCATTTTTTCGCTTTTAACTATTCCGCCCTTATCAATGTTTTCTCTTCCCACCTCGAACTGAGGCTTTATAAGACATATGAAATCCGAACCGTTTTTTAGGATTTCGTATAAAGACGCCATAATATAAGTGGCCGAAATAAAGGAAACGTCCATAACCGCGAGCTCGGGGTTGTACGGAAAATCCTCAGCCTTAAGATACCTTGCGTTGTAATTTTCAAAAGATACAACACGGTTGTCCGAGCGAAGCGCATCGGACAGCTGCATAGTTCCGGAATCAACGGCTATAACGCGTGCAGCGCCTCTTTTGAGAAGGCAATCGGTAAATCCTCCGGTGGACGCACCTATATCAATAGCGGATTTTCCAAAAACGTCAACGTCGAACGAATCAAGAGCTGCCTCAAGCTTAAGTCCGCCTCTACTTACGTATTTTATAGAAGCGGTATCAGCCTCCACCTTATCATTTTCGGCTACTTCACAAGAAGGCTTGGATACGGTGTGTCCGTTGACCGTAACGGCACCCTCAAGCACCAGCTTCTTCGCCTCGGTTCTGCTCTTTGCAATCCCCGATTCAAAAAGGAATAAATCAATTCTCATCTTCGTCGACCGAGAACGGAGCGTCCGTAACGGTGCCGTCGGCACCCTCTGTAAGTATTCTTACCTTTTGCTTTGCTTCCTCAAGCCTCGCTCCGCAAATTTTAAGAAGGCTAACCGCTCTTTCAAATTCCTCAAGTGATTCATCGAGAGTCAAGCTGCCGCCCTCAAGCCGCAAAACCGAGCTTTCAAGCTCCGCAAGACTGTTCTCAAAGGATATATTATCATTAATCTTCATCAGATTTTCCTCTTTTCTTTAACCTCAGCATCTACCGTGCCGTCGGAAAGCCTTATGCTGACAACGTCTCCGACACTAACGTCCGATACGCTTCTTATTACAGCGCCACCCGCACTGGCAACCGAATATCCGCGGGCTATAACCGCCAGCGGACTGAGTGAGTCAAGCTTACCGGCATAATATTTCAAGGCTCCGTCTGCTTTGTCCGTCGCGGCACTTACGGCACGCATTGCAGAATCGTAAAGCTCCTTTATCAAAGATTCCTTCAACTCAAACATGCGCTCAGGCTCTCTGAACACAGGCGACGCCGCTACTGTAGCATATTTTCGCTCAAGCGACGCCAGCTTCTGCTGAATACAGACCAGACATCTGTCTACTACCGAATCCAATCGCAGCAAAAGCTCGTTTTTATCGGGCACGGCAAGCTCTGCCGCGGCAGAGGGAGTGGGAGCTCTTAGGTCTGCTACGAAATCGCATATAGTAAAATCGGTCTCGTGCCCAACCGCCGATATTATCGGTATATCGCATTTGAATACAGCTCTTGCGAGCTTTTCACCGTTAAAAGCCCATAAATCCTCAATAGAGCCTCCGCCCCGTCCTATTATGATTAGGTCTGCAAGACGGCTTTTTTCAAAGTATTCCAGTCCCTCGATAAGATTCTGCTCAGCTGCCTCACCCTGAACCAAAGATGGATAAAGATAAACTTTTGCAAGAGGAAATCTTCGGTTCAAAATATTTATAATATCTCTCACAGCAGCTCCTGTCGGAGAGGTTATAACACCGACCGACAACGGAATTTTTGGGATTGGCTTCTTATATTCATCGCTGAACAGTCCCTCTGCCTCAAGCTTTTTCTTTAACTGCTCGTAAGCAAGATACAGAGCTCCGATTCCGTCAGGCTGAATTGAGGTAACGTAAAGCTGATAGGCTCCGCCTTGGACGTACACGTTAACGCTGCATCTTACAATTACCTTCATTCCGTTTTCCGGAACGAACCTTAAGCTCTGTGCAGCAGAACGGAACATGACTGCCTTGACCTGTGCGCCCTCGTCCTTCAAGGAAAAATAGAGGTGACCGCTGCGGTGATAGGTAAAGTTTGAAATCTCCCCTCTTACCGAAATTGCAGTAAGGGTTCTGTCGTTTTCAAAGAGCGACTTTATATATCCGTTAAGCTCGGATACCGAAACCTCGGACGGAGCTCTGCGCTCGCGCAATACCGAAATATCCGTAACCCTCACCTCCTGTAATTATTATTTATCCGAAAGATATGCCCTCATTGCAAGATATGCAACACCCACGGCATTATCCGAGGATAGCGCAGGCACGGCAAAATCCGCGTCAAAGCAGGCGGCAATTTTGCTTTTTATAATGGAATTGGACATTACACCGCCGGCATAAACGAAATTCGTTTTTCCGAACCTTGCCTCATACTCGCGACTCATGGCAATGATTGAATCTGAAATATATTCAAAAACGAATGCTGCCGTAAGAGCTCGGTCTTTTGTATCCTCAAACAGCTTGATTGCCATATTTTCAAGACCCGACAGATTTATCTGCAAGCCGTCGGTACATACCTTTTTCTTCGGAATTTTTTTAACGTTGGATAACGCCAGCTCTTCAAGCGCCGCGCCTGCGGGAAATTTGAGTCCCAGATACACACCGACCCTGTCTATAACCTGCCCTGCGTTAAGGTCCTTGGTTCCTCCGAGAAGCTCTGCTTCGAATCCGGAGCCTGCGCCGTAAGTGCTGATACGCAAAAGCTCTGTAGTTCCGCCGGATATGTGAAACGCCGCAAATTCTCTGTCGAGCAATGATAAATTACCCGAAGAATACACCGCCGCCATTACGTGTCCGCACTGGTGAGAAAACGTATATAGAGGAACACCCGCGGCGGTCGAAGCAGCCTGAGCCGCAGCGAATCCCGTCAAAAAGCAAGGCATGTAAGACCCCTCAATATTTCTGGGCCTTGCGCTAACACCAACGGCAACGATTTTTCCGTCGGCTATAATATCCTTGGCTTTTGCGAAAATCTCGGGAAGATTTTTCGTATGCGCAAAAACAGCATCGGATTGGCGCAGTCCCCTGGCACCCGCTTCAACACCGAGCGGAATTTTCAGATTGGCAACAGTATTTCCGTCGGTATCCATAAGTGCCACCGAGGTGGTGTAATTACTCGTATCTATTCCGAGAATAAGATTTCTTGGCATATCTTACTTTACACCCAAGGCTTCTGCAACCGCGTTGAGAACACCGTTCACAAATATAAATGTTTTTTCATCATCGTATTTCTTCGAAAGCTCGATTGCCTCGTTTATAGCAACCTTTGCGGGAACGTCATCCATTGCAAGCATTTCGTATGTGGCGAGAGAAAGCAAAGCCCTTGAAACCGGTGAAATTCTGTTCTTCTTCCAACCGACAAGCGCCCCCTCGACAAGCTCCGAGATTTCTTTTGCTCTTTCAAATACACCGAAGAAAACTTTTTTTACGTACTCGTCGTACTCAAAATTATCAAATTCCTTGGCATATTCAAAAATTTCAAGCGGAGTCTCGTCTTTACGGCATTCCGACTCAAACAAAAGAATAAACGTGTTTTCTCTGGCTATTTTTCTTGTCACGGCTAAAAACCCCTTTATTATATATTTACTCTTTAATTATAGCTATGTTTTATTTAAAAGTCAACAAATAAAACACAAAAAATGAATTTTTGCATTTTTATTCATAAAAAGTACTTTACAGCAGCCAAAAGCAATTTAAAGCAACTATTTAAATCATTTGACTTGAAAAAAACGTAATTTTATGTTACAATCTAAAAAAAGACCTGCAAAGGATAAAAATATGAACTTAAAACTTGAAAAATTTGTGTATCACACCTGTGCATATTCCGTAATAATTTCACTCCTGTTCTATGTTTTTGCGGCAATAGCAAAATCGCCGGAACTTACAATGTCGTTCGGTAGGTTTGCTCTCATCGTTGCATTTTCGCTGGTTGTAACATTCGCGGAATCCTTACTGTACATTAAAAAAATCAAAAAGCCGTTCGCTATATTTATTCATTTTGCAGCGCTGTTCGTTGCATTTTTCGTAGTATTCATTGCGATAAACAATAAAGGATTTCTTCCGTCGTTTATTTTCTCATCCTTGGCAATCTTCACGTTGCTGTACGTTTTGGTTTTGTTATGCGCTATTCTGCTAAAAAAAGCAAGCAAAAAAATTCCGTTAGAAAGCAGCAGTAAAAAGGAAAGCAACGAAAAAAAATACTCACCGCGTTTCTCCAAAGATTGACATTCTGCCTCGCTATATGTCGCGTTTTTTGAGTTTTTGCACATTTTTGACGCAAATCACAAATTTATATATACACACTTGCCTGTGCTCCGACGTGCATTCGGTTCAATTGCTAAAATAACTATTGACAAATAGCTAAAAGCATGTTAAAATACACAGGTAATATGCGGGTGTGGCGGAATTGGCAGACGCGCTAGACTTAGGATCTAGAGGTATTCCCGTGCAGGTTCAAGTCCTGTCACCCGCACCAGTGTGAGTGTCCGTAAGGGCACTCACATTTTTTCATATGTTATGAATATTCCGACCAACGTGAGTGTCGCACCGACGCTCACGTTTTTATATTTCATATAGGCTTAAAACACGTCTGCCCCGAAAATGCAAAAACTCAACTTGACTTTTTATTTAATCCGCAATTTTGGCGTATATTTACGCTCTTCGTGTGTGCTATCATAGTATGCAAATAACGTTTGTGTAACTTTGTTTTCCCTGCTCGTCTCTATACAACAATTCACAAAGCACCGGATAACGACGTTTTTTTTACTCATTACTATTGACATTATTCTGTTTTAGTAATATAATGATTATAGCCGAACAGGCTAATTTACATTACCAAGGAGAACGACAATGAAGAAGCTTTTAACTTTATTACTTAGCGTTGCAGTAATCGCAATGTGCGTGCTTGCGTTCGCTTCCTGCTCTGCAAAGCCCGAGCTCAATCTCGACGATGCAAAAGACAATCTTGAAGACGAGGAATACACTGTTTTCTACGAAGACGACGAGGATAATCTCGAGGTCAACGTCAAAGAACGCCTCAGAGCATCTAACAAGGATGA
>JAZNDN010000054.1:0-20959 GCA_045588085.1 Eubacteriales bacterium | reverse complement strand
GCCTTGGGGACAGGCTCGCACTCAAGAATTTCGGCAACTCTGAGCTCAACCTTGGCAAAGTCCTCAATACCGATTTCCGCTTCTCTGTCTGCCGGGGGCTCTGCTGCCTTTGCTGCCGCCTCCTCGGCGGCTCTTTTTGCCTCTATTGCCTCAAAGAGCTTTTTCTCGTCCACTCTTGCGAACAGAACCTGAGCCTCGCCCAATGGCTTGCCCGGCTCAAGAGCACCGAACGAGAGCGCACTTTCAGCACAGCTTATATCGGTTCCCAGCTGGGAGAATATTTTTGTCGCGGTTTCGGGGATATAGGGTGTCAGAGCGACTGCGGCAATTCTTATGCTCTCAAGAAGATTATATATAACGGTTGCAAGCCTTGCGCGGTCTGCTTCGTCCTTCGCAAGCACCCACGGGGTAGTTTCGTCAATGTATTTATTCGCTCTGCGAAGCGCCGAGAATATTACCTCGAGCGAATCGGCAACGCGATAGCTTCCCATGAGCTCGCGCGCTTCCTTTACGGCTGAGATAACGGTTTGCTTGAGATTTACGTCAAGCTCGGTTTCCTCTGCGGGTGCGGGAACCGTGCCGCCGAAATATTTGACGGTCATAGCGTGAGTTCTGCTGACGAGGTTTCCGAGGTTGTTCGCCAGGTCGTTATTGTATCTTGTGATAACGTTTTCGTAGGTAATCGTACCGTCGGAATTATAGGGCATTTCGGAAAGCGCGTAATAACGCACACCGTCTACACCGAAATACTCGCTCAGCTCGTCGGCATATATTACGTTTCCGCGGGATTTGGACATTTTATCGGCTCCTGAATTGAACCAGGGGTGTCCGAACACCTTTTTGGGAAGCGGAAGCTCAAGCGCCATGAGGAATATAGGCCAGTAAATAGTGTGGAATCTGAGAATATCCTTGCCTATAATATGAACGTCACAGGGCCAGTATTTTCTGAAATGCTCGCTCTGCTCCTCATAGCTCTTGTCGGGGTCATAGCCGAGTGCGGTTATATAGTTGGTAAGCGCGTCAAGCCAAACGTAGATTACGTGTTTGTCGTCAAAGTCTACCGGAATTCCCCACTTAAACGAGGTTCTCGAAACGCAAAGGTCCTGAAGCCCTGCGTTGAGGAAATTATTTACCATTTCTTTTTTACGGCTTTCGGGCTCGATGAAACCGGGGTTTTGCTCAATATGCTTCATAAGCCTGTCAGCATATTTAGACATTTTGAAGAAATAAGCCTCTTCCCTTGCCTGAGTTACCTCTCTGCCGCAGTCGGGGCATTTGCCGTCCTGAGCCTGAGTGTTCGTGAAGAAGGATTCGCAGGGGGTACAGTACCAGCCCTCGTAATATCCCTTATATATATCGCCCTTGTCGTAGAATTTCTTAAAAATCTTCGCTACTGCGCGCTCATGATAATCGTCGGTGGTTCTTATGAAATAGTCGTAGCTTGTATTCATCAAATCCCAGATTCCGCGGATTTCCTTAGCAACGCCGTCAACGTACGCCTTGGGGGTTACGCCTGCTTTAGCAGCGTATTCCTCGATTTTCTGACCGTGCTCGTCGGTGCCGGTACACATAAAGACGTCCTTGCCCATCTGGCGCTGGAAGCGCGCAAATGCATCAGCCATAATTATCTCGTAGGTATTGCCGAAATGCGGCTTACGCGACGCGTATGCTATTGCCGTGGTCAGATAAAATTTTTCCATATTAGTTTTCGTCCTCTCAAAAACCTTATTTGCGCGCTAATGGAACGCGCCTGGTATATTTTAACACACTTTGCGCCGTTTTTCAATATTATTTTATTTTTTTAGAAGAATATTCTTGAAATTAAGTGTGAGCAGTGCTAAAACGATTGACAAGACGCCTTTCTTTTGATATAATATACTTGTATAATTTTGCGCTTCGGCGCCGGAGGGAGAGTAATATGAGCAATTTTCCTTTGCTTTTCGGAAACGAAGGCACAAAAGCCGGACTTGCATCGGATGTAAGACGCGGTACGCTCTCTCACGCCATTATCATTGCTGGACCTCGCGGCTCCGGTAAAAAAACGCTTCTTCATTCATTAGTTATGGCGCTTAACTGCGAGGCGAAGGATACGGCTGTGGATTTCCCATGCGGTACCTGCTCTGCCTGCAGGAGAATAAGAGAGGGCAATTTTACTGATTTTAAGATTCTTAGTCTTCAGAGCGGAAAGTCCACGATAGGTGCGGACGAGCTTCGCGACTTCAAGGCTGATATGCATCTTTCGGCAAGCGAATCGGCTTACAAGGTTTACGCTATCGAAAATGCCGAGGCTATGACACCGGCAGCGCAGAATGCGCTTCTTAAGTCGCTTGAGGAGCCGCCCAAAAACGTTCATATCGTCCTTATGGCAACAGAGATAGGCAGTCTGCTTTCAACCATACGCAGCCGTGCCAGACTTATCCGAACCGAGCTTTTCCGCGAAGAAGAGTTTAAGGCGCATCTGATACGGCTGAGCAGTTCTGCCGCAGAGCTTGCGCACCGCTCCCCCGAAAAGCTGCATGCCATTGCGGTTTGCGCGGGAGGCGTTATCGGCAAGGCACTGTCCATGCTTGACGAAAAAAGCATTGCCGAGGCAGAGGCGTCACGTGAGGCTGCTGTGGCAATCGTTGAGGCGCTTCCGAAAAGAACGCCCTTCGCCAAGCTTTACGCGGCTATAAGCTCCCTGCCGACAAAAAGAGACGAGCTTATACTTATTCTCAGAGAGCTTCTTTCGGCACTCAGAGATATTGTAGCAGTACACAATTCCGATTCCGCAGGGCTGCTTTTCTACCTCAGCCGCGAAGATGCCGAATCGGCGCTGGGTAATATGAGTGTCGGCAGAATTATCAAGGTACAGAACATAATTCTCGACGCTCTGCGTGATATAGACAGAAACGTAGTTATACCTGCACTGCTTACCGATATCGCGGTAAGGATAAGAGAGGCGTGAGTCTCACTCTTTTATGAAAGGATACCGAAATGGAAAATATCGTTGAAGAAAAAGCAACTGCCGAAGGGACCGTACCCCAGACCGACGAGCGCTCGGATGCTCCGGTTGAAATTGTGGGTATCAATTTCCGCGAGGCAGGAAAAATATACTATTTTGCACCGGACGGTAAAAAATTCACCCTCGGAGAGCGCGTTATAGTCGAAACCGCGCGCGGAACAGAAATGGGAACGGTTAAGGTGCCTAACAAAACCGTCAGTGCATCTGAGGTTGTTTCTCCTCTGAAATCCGTTACACGCTCGGCTACCGATGCGGATATCCGTCAGGACGCAAGAAACCACGAGCTTGAGCTTGAGGCGGCTCTTATATGCAAGAAGAAAATTGCAGCGCACGGACTCGGAATGAGCCTTGTTGCCGTTGAATACACCTTTGACAATTCCAAGCTCATATTCTATTTCACCTGCGAGACCCGCGTTGATTTCAGAGAGCTTGTAAAGGACCTTGCATCTCCCTTCAGAACCAGCATAGCGCTCAGGCAAATGGGAATACGCGACGAGGCACAGCTCATGGGCGGTCTTGGAATATGCGGAAGAAAATACTGCTGCTCGGGCTTCCTTACCGACTTTGTTCAGGTTACGATAAAAATGGCAAAGGAGCAGAATTTCGCCATTAACTCCTCCAAGGTTTCGGGTGCCTGCGGCAGACTTATGTGCTGCCTCAACTACGAGCACGAGGTATACGAGGAGGCTATAAGGGTTACACCGCCGGTGAACTCCGTCGTTATGACCTCCGAAGGAGAGGGGGTCGTTATTGAAACGAAGCCTTTGGCAAAGCAGATAAAAGTCAAGCTTAACGACAATGAAAAAGACGCTCCGAAGCTTTATTCGATAGGTGAGGTGAAAATTTTACGTACCCCCAAGCAGAAAAAGCCCTCCCCCGAGGAAGAAATTGCCGAGGATTGATTAGATTTGCGGGAAAATTTCGGGTTTTCCGCCTAAAAAACGGCGTTTTTCGGAGTTTTTTGTCAACACGATGTTTTTTTTGAAAAACCTCTTGATTTTTTTCGCGAATATGATAGAATAGAGATAACCACAAATTTTATGGAGGTATTCTGATATGGCATACAAGATTTCTGATGAGTGCATTGCATGCGGCGCTTGCGTTGATGCCTGCCCCACCGGTTGCATTTCCGAAGGTGACGGAAAGTTCGTTATTAACGCTGACGAGTGCGTAAGCTGCGGCTCCTGCGCAGACGCTTGCCCCGTTGGTGCTCCTGCCGAGGAATAATTAATACATACTTCGGCATAAATTATGGGTTGTCCTTTCTTTTGCGACAACCCTTTTATTTTTAACTGTATGGAGTGTGCTATGGAAGGACGGTTTTCGGATGCGCAGGAAAAGCTCATAGAATGCCTCAAATTCTTAAAACTGAGCCCGAATGCCGCAATAGCGGTGATGCTGCTGATTAAAACCGACGGGCAGATTGCCGAGCTGGCGGATTTTCTTCTGCAAAACCCCGACGCCCGCGAATCAGATATTCTTAAGGCGGCAACCGATATCAATGAAAGGACCACCAACGATGTGTAAGCTTTTTGAAGGAGAGCGAATTGACTACGTCAACGATAAGCTGAGTCTTATTCAGAAGCCGGACGGTTTGACGTTCGGCACGGACGCACTGCTTTTAGCAGGATATATCGCTACTACAGGAGCGTACGGCGTGGAGCTTGGCTCCGGAAGCGGTATAATCTCCATGCTTCTTCTGACGCGCGGCAAGCTCTCTCGCGCACTATGCCTTGAGGTTCAGGAGGACTACGCTGAGCTGACGCGGCGAAATGCCGAGCTGAACGGGCTCTCGGATACTCTCTGTTGCCGTCTTTGCGACGTCAGGGATTTCAAGGCAGAGAGCGAGGCGGATATAGTATTCTCAAATCCCCCTTACATGAAGGTAAGCTCCGGAAAAGCCAACACCGCAGGCAAAAAGAACATAGCGCGGCATGAGGTTATGGGCGGAATAGATGATTTTCTTCGCTGTGCCGCGCGAACTGTAAAATTTGGCGGAAGCTTTGCGGCGGTTTACCGCCCCGACAGGCTCGCCGACCTCATCTATGCCATGCGCGAGGCTAAAATAGAGCCCAAGCGCGCAACCTTCGTTTATTCGGACACCGCCTCCGAAAGCTCTATGGTTCTTATTGAGGGCAAGCGCGGTGCAAAGCCGGGTATGAGATTGACCCCTCCTCTTATAATCTACGCAAGTCCCGAAAGCCGCGAATACTCGGCGGATATGGATTATATTATGGAAAACGGGTGTTTCCCGGAAAAATTTCTTGTAAAATGAGGCTGTTATGAGTACCGAAAAGAATAAAACCGAAAAAATGACTCTATACCTCGTAGCAACTCCGATAGGTAATCTTGCGGATATATCGCAAAGAGCTCTCAAGGTTCTTTCAGAGGTTGATTTTATTGCCGCTGAGGACACCAGAAATTCGGCAAAGCTCCTTTCCTGCCTCGGCATAAAAAAAGAGCTCGTGAGCTATCACGAGCACAATAAAAAAAGTGCAGGCGAAAAAATTGCCGCAAGGCTGAGACTTGGGGAAAGCTGTGCCCTTATTACCGATGCGGGAATGCCGGCTATAAGCGACCCCGGCGAAGATATCGTCCGTCTGCTTGCCTATGAGGGAATTCGCGTTTCGGTTATACCGGGAGCGAGTGCCTCGGTAAGTGCGCTTGCTCTCTCGGGGCTCGACACGCGCCGTTTCTGCTTTGAGGGCTTTCTCAGCGCAAAGGACGCCGAAAGGCGCGGGCGGCTGTCCGAGCTTGAATACGAACCGAGAACCATGATTTTCTACGAGGCACCGCACAAGCTTTGCACAACACTCTCGGATATGCTTGCCGTATTCGGTGAATTCCGAAAAATTTCGCTATGCAGAGAGCTGACCAAGCTCAACGAGGAGGTTATAAGAACGACGCTCGGCTCTGCGGTAAAATATTACTCCGAGAATGAGCCGCGAGGAGAATTCGTGCTCGTTCTTGAGGGAGCTGACGAGGCAGGAATTAAAGCTCCCACCCCTGCTGACAGTTTGATTTCTCTTCCACCTGAGGAGCACGTTTCGCACTACGAGGCGCAGGGTATGAGCCGAATGGACGCCATAAAAAAAGCGGCAAAGGACAGAGGAATATCAAAATCAGAGCTTTACAAGGAGCTTCACTCTTAATATTTATTCATCCCCGAGAACCCCTGTGTTATCAAACTCGGGGATGAAGCTTTCTTCTGCGCTCTCTTTTTCCTGTATATAGGCGTTGGTGACACCTATGGAAAGGGCATAATTCACAAGCTCGCGGTATTCCGCACAGCTCACCCTTCGGTCAAGTGGCTTCGGCATATTTTCGGGAGGGGTATACTGGCTCATAAGGCTTATGAAAATTTTATCTCCAAAGGTATCGTAAAGATATTTGACGTTGAGCTTTGCCTCGGCAAGATGCCCCGGCAGAAGCAGAATTCTGACTATCACTCCGCTTTTCATAATTCCCTCGCCGTTAAATTCACATTCCCCTGCAATTTCAACCATTTTCTCTATTGCGAGTCGGGAAATTTGCGGAAGGTCGGGAGCATTTGAGTATTCCTTTGCGGTACTGCTTCTGTAATATTTCAAATCCGGCAGGAAGATATCGACCGTACCCCGAAGAAGCTGCAGAGTTTGCTCGGATTCGTATGCCGAGGTGTTGTATACTATGGGAACCGAAAGTCCGTTTCTTTTTGCAATTTTTACAGCCTCAATTATCCCCGGTACAAAATGCGTTGGGGTTACAAGATTTATATTATGCGCCCCCTCGGACTGCAATCTGAGCATTATTTCGGCAAGGCGCGCCTCGCTGACGGGCAGACCTGCATTTCCTCTTGATATTTCCCTGTTCTGACAAAAAATACAGCCAAGAGAACAGCCTGAAAAGAAGATTGCACCGGATCCACGGGTGCCTGAAACAGACGGCTCCTCCCAGAAATGAAGCGCCGCACGGCAGATATGCATCTCGGCAGGCATGCCGCAAACACCCCTCTGCCCTGCCGCTCGGTTCACGGCACAGGCTCGTGGGCAGATATTGCATTTTTCATAGCGGTTTATCATAAAAATCTCCTTAAGCACAGGCTTTTTGTGGCTTTTTTATGCTAATAATCGTTGACAATTTCGCAAAAATGTGATAAACTTTAGATATACTGATACAGGCGAGGTTTAAGATATGTCTGACAAAAGAGAGGGCTATATTAGCTGGGACGAATATTTTATGGGCGTTGCGCTTCTTGCAGCGCAAAGGTCCAAGGACCCTAACACTCAGGTTGGCGCATGCATAGTTGACGAGAGCAACAGAATACTCTCAACCGGTTACAATGGCTTCCCCAAGGGTTGCTCTGACGATGATTTCCCCTGGAATAGAGATGAGCGGGAGGGTGAAACCAAGTATCCCTTCGTCGTTCACGCTGAGCTGAACGCTATACTTAACACTCGCGGAAAATCCTTGGTAGGCTCTACCGTTTACGTTGGACTTTTCCCCTGCAACGAATGTGCCAAGGCAATAATTCAGGCAGGAATCAGAGAGGTCGTTTATCTTTCCGACAAATATAAGGACACCCCCTCTACCCAAAACTCAAGAAGAATGCTGGCAGCGGCAGGCGTAAAGCTCACAAAACTTGAGCCTTCGAGAAAGAGCATAACGCTTGATTTTGAAGCCGAATAATACATATATGACTTATATAGTAACGTGAGCGGCGGCTTGCCGCTTGCAAATATTGAGCGCGGACACGGCGTGTGCTTCTGTCCGCGCTCGTTTTTTATCCGAGCTTTTTGAAATACCTCTCTATATCGGCAAGAGAAGCCGAGAAGCTTCCCTGCGCCATAGCGCCTCTGCCGCCGCCTCTGCCGCAAAGAGCCTCATTCGCTTCTTTTATAAAGCTTTCGACAGGGAGAGTACGACTTTTGATAACGTATTTATACTCACCCTCAGTACCGCAAAGCGCAACCAAAATTTCCCCTACCTTCTCTGAGGCAAGGTTTGCATACTCACGAAGATAAGCCGCATCAAGAAGCGGAAGATGCACCACGGCACACCCGGACGTTACCCCAAGGCTTTGCGCGTAAAGCTTTGCCATTGCCAAAGCGCACTCAGCAAGTCTTGCGTCACTCTGCGCCTTAGCGCATTTGAGCTTTTCTACCTCCTCGGCGATATCAAGCGTTGGCACGGAAAGCGAATTGCTGATTTTCGATGCCGCAAAAAAAAGCTCGCTAAAGTATTTATAGGCACGGTTTCCCGCTAAAAGATATACACGGGTTCCTCCTTTATGCTTCTCGGAATAGACGAATTTGATAACCCCTATCTCTCCGAGAGTTGCGACGTGCGGAGCACAGCAGGCGCAGGCGTCGTAGCCGTCTATCTCGACTATTCTGACGTCCTCGGTAAGCTCAAGCTTTGCACGGTAGGTAAATCCAGACAGCTCATCAGAGGTTGGAAAGCTCTGGGTTACCCTTCTGTTTTCGTATATGGCGCGATTTGCGATTTTCTCAACCTCATCAAGCATTTCGCGCGTCAGGGGAAGACTCGTATCGAAGGTTACCTCATCGGGCCCTAAGTGGAATCCCACGTTTTCCGCACCGTACAGGCTATGTATAATGCCCGAAGCCAGATGCTCCGCTGTATGCTGCTGCATTTTATCAAATCTTGCTTCAAAATCTATTTGGGCGCGGCATACCTTACCCTCGGCAAGCGGTGCTTTCATCAGGTGATATATGACCCCCTCATGCTCCTCAACCGCTATAACCGGTATTCCGTCAATTTCTCCGCTGTCAGCGTGCTGACCGGCTTCTTCGGGGAAAAATGCCGTTTTATCAAGCACCGCAATATAATCCTCACCGCGCTTCCGGCAAGAAATTACGGTAGCCTCAAATTCCTTTATATAAGCACTTTCGTAATAGAGCTTTTCGGTTTTCATCATGAATCCTCTTTTGCCTCAGTTTATTTCATAAGCCGCCTTATCGAAAAGCGACCATGGGTATTTTTCAAGCGGTGGAAGCGCACAAATCTTCCCTATTCCGTCAATAGTAAGCGAACAGGAATAAAGAGCCGGTGATTTTGCCGTGGTATCGCGGCTTCCGTATTTTTTGTCACCGACAAGGCTGTTTCCTCTTGCGGCAAGCTGAGCTCTTATCTGGTGAAATCTGCCTGTTTTGAGCTCTATCAGAAGAAGCGTTTTTCCGTCCGCCATTGCCTTGGGAATTGCGGTAAGGATTGCTTCCTTTGCACCCTTTCTGAGAGTATTCACAGCATAAGCCTTGTTGGTTCTTGTATCCTTGAACAGATAATCGCGGTACTCACCCGCTGCCGCCTCACCCTCCGCAACGGCAAAATATCTCTTGGAAAGTCCGCCCTCGGCAACTGCTGCCGAAAGATTCGCGGCAGAGTCCTTGGTTCTGGCAAATACCATAAGTCCGCCAACACCTCTGTCCAGTCTGTGTATAAGCCAAAGAGCCGAGCTCTCTGACCTTTCGGAAAGCACGCGCGCAGTTGCACTCATTGCGTCCTCATCGCCGCTGGTATCGCTCTGCGAGGGCATGCCGACGGGCTTTTGTATAACTACTGATTTTTTATCAATATAAACTATTTTTATCATTGCGGCAGCTCCTTTCAAAGCAATCGTACAGGCGGTTTTAAATACCGAAAACGCATACCGATAAAGCTACCGATATGCGTTTGGTTCGTTTTATTTCTTTTTACCGATATTTATTATTCTCAGCGCCACCGGAGCAAGAACCAGGTTGAATAACAGCTCGAATATGAAATTAAATCCTACAAGACCTACTATCATATAAAGACCCACAGACTTACCGTCTGCAAGAGCCCAAGACGCTACGGTTTCATAGAAGAAGACGTTGCAACCGAGGAGAAAGACGCCTGTATTAACCACCGGGCATGCAACGGCCGCTGCGAAGGTTGCTACGTAGGGATTTACCCTTTCAAGAAGCTTATAAACCAGCCCTGCCACAAGTCCTGCAAGAACACCCTTGAGTATAACCGTAACTATCGTTCCGGGAATATTAATACTGAGGAACAGCGCTGCATCTCCGGTTGCGAATACCATTCCTGCAAAAACAAGACCAAGCCAAGCGCCTGCCCACATTCCGCAAACCGCTGCGCCTACGACTATAGGGACAAGAACCAGCGAAACCGAAAACGGTCCGAATTTTATAAAACCGCCAAGATACTGAAGAACGGCTACGATTGCAGTAAATAGCGCAAGGTAGGTAAGCTTACGCGTATCAATGTTATTTTTAGTCATTGTTTTCCTCCGAAAATTACGTTTAATTGCTATTGTATCTGCTTCTTTCGTCGTATATTGTAGCACAACTCGCGCGCGTTTTCAATAGGAAAATACAAAAAACTTCATTCTTTCATCTTTTTTCGCTCGGTTTTGCACTTAATCGCAGAGCCGCCTGTGAGGGCTATCATTTTTACGGCGGAAAGGCTGAAGCTGTTTGCCATAACGGTCAGAGGCTTGTCGATGATACCTCTGGCTAGCACCTTTACCGAATGAGCATCTTTGGGGATTATCCCCTTTTCCTTCATTGCGTTTATATCAACGACATCGCCCTCGGAAAAGCTCTCGCTTACAGTATCGATATTCACTATAGCACGGCACCTGCCCTCCGTCTGAATTTTTATTTCGGAGCGGTGAATAAGGCTCTTTGCACTCTCGTCGGAAATGAGCGTTTCAGCGTGCTCACAGTCGGTTGCGAGTATGCTTTTTTCCGGCAGGAAGCCTATGGCACCGTTATCTGCCAGAGCAAGACGCTCGCCTACTGCCAGAGCAATTTTTTTGAGTCTTTCACGCCTTGCGAAAATACCAACCGAAAGCAGTGCAAGCAAAAACAGAGCAATACACGTGATAATCCAAGGTAAAATTCCCGCGTCGCTGCTCTCGGCTGCAGGAATTACGGTTATCTCATAGTTGGGATTGTCTGCAACAAGATAGACGTATCCGTCCGCCGTGTAGTAGCTCACCTCAAGAGCATCTCCCTCAACGAGCGAGCCCCGGACTATGCTGAATTCTTTTCCGTTTTCCGAAACCTTAAGCGTGAGCGCTCTTTTCGCTATCAGAAATCCCGACTCCAGTATTCCGTTTTTGTCGCTCGTTCCGTCCGGGGCAACCAACGAGTAATTTCTGCTGTCCTTAAGGCAAAACGTCACCTTGTACCAGCCTGCTCCGACGCCCTCCGTCACGTGAGTGGTATACAGCGGGTTTTTAGGGTATTGCGGGCTTTGCACCCTTCCGTTATATTCAAGCGAATGAAGCTCGGGTAAAAGCACCCTTTGCTTCTCCACGGTAAGCCAGCCTTCCGGAATTTTCGGCTCGTTATAATTTTCGGTATCGTAGCTGAGAATCGCCGATAGCTTATATTTTCCTGCGGCAACGGCAGAATTCGTACGATAACCCGAAACGCTCACCCCCTCGGGAAGCCCTGAAAGATACGCGTACTTCATTTTTCCGTCGTATACCTGATTGCAGTCCTCCCAAAATGCACCGCGCAGGTCGTATTCAGCCTTGGAAACGCTTATCTCAACCGTTTTTTCAAAGCCAAGAGCGCATACGGTTATATAGCTGTGAGCAACCTTTGGCAAATTGCCGCTCTGGTAAAGAATTTTCACATCAGAGGACAAAATCGGGCTTGACGTGCCGTCGTTATTCACGGCGAAAACTCGGATTTTGTCGGTTGGAATTTCGCTCATTGCGACAGGGGTGTAGCCGTTCATATCCACCCTTAACCCAATCGGGACGACCGCGATTACCTCAAATCTGACAGCAGATGAGTTGATACCGAAATAGTTTTTTCCCTCGCCGACACGTGCTACCATATAGTATTCTCCCGCCTCTTTGGGAATATCCGTCGGCACGGTAAGCGCCTCGTCCTTATAGTAGAAGAATTCCACACGTCCGAAGAGCGACGTACCGCTCGGTGCGGGCTTTGCTCCGCAATAATAGCTTGACACACCTGGGGGTATAAGCCACTTGTTCTCGCAACGCTCTATAGTGAACGGCATCTCGGAATTGATTATTCTGTAATTCGAGCTTGCGGGAATTGCCGAGGCAATATATTCTCCTGCATCGGTTCCGAATCCGCGCACGCTTACCGCGCAAATCCCGGAGCTTGCCACGGGTGCCTGGGCGCCTCCGTTGTACGTCATAACGAGATTCTCCCATACAACGCTGATGGGCATTGGCAAGATTTCAACGTAGGCGTATTGCGTTTTGGGAGCTTTGTAATTTTTGCTGTGTGAAAAGTAGCGTATTTCTACTCTTACCTTCCCCTCAGCGACGTTTACGGCACCACCGAAAAGCTCGTACACGGGTCGGCTTCCGTCAGCACCACAGGGTAGCTCTCCCGTGGATATCGGATAATGCCGCTCACCGTCGTATATAAAGCTTGAATCCTCAAAGCGAAAATCTCCGAAATCATATTCTGCGGCTGATATTTTCCAGCTGTGAAAAAGCGATGCGGGACCGCTGTAATTTCTCGTATCATAGGATAGAATTGCCTCGGTTCTGTATTCGCCCGCGTCGGTAAAGCTTCCGTTTGCATAGCCGACGGCTCTCACTCCGAGGGGCAAACCCGAAACCGTCATAATTACGGCATTTCCCGAGTATACGAACTCATCTCCGAGCCAAACCGCACCCGATAAATCGAGCTCGGCTTTTTTTATTTCATATTCAATCTCGGAATTGAGAATTTTGTAGTTGGGATTTGTATATTCTATGGCAGCGGTGTAAATTCCCGCATCGGTTGCCGCTCCCGAAAGCGAAAGCTGAAGCTTTACCCCCTCGGCAAGAGTAATAAAGCAGGCAGGAGCCT
This sequence comes from Eubacteriales bacterium, assembly GCA_045588085.1. Taxonomy (GTDB): domain Bacteria; phylum Bacillota; class Clostridia; order Oscillospirales; family CAG-272; genus UBA1740. The sequence continues at coordinate 8,125 of JAZNDN010000054.1, read as the reverse complement.
TAGGAGTACCGTCGTATACGAAGCTTAAGTCGGTATATTCCGCCATTATCTCCCTTGGCAAAACGGTAAGGCGCACTGTTTGTGCTTCGGGAGGCTCGTAATTTGGGCTTGTGCAGATAAATTCAAGCGTCAGCGGGTATTCTCCCGCGTCCGTTCCCCCTCCTCTTACGCTAATCCCAAGAGGTATTCCGTCGAGTCCTGTTATAGAGGCAAAAACCGAAGCCGTATGTCTTTTTCCGTCATAGACCGCTGTGCAATCGGAAAACTCTATACCGGAGAGGTCGTACACGGCTCGTCTGACGCTCACGGATACCGGAATGCTATACCCGCCATAATCAACTTTGAAGGTCGTATCCCCGACAAGAAGGCACTCTCCCGACGGATAAATCACACGAAGCTCCTCTTTGGAAATTATTTCGGTTCTGCCGCTGTTATAAACGGCAAGAAATGCCGCTCCGTCAAGATTTACCGTTTCAAAAGCGCGGTATGTCAGCTTGTTCGGCAGCGTTCCGACTGCAATACCGCATACAGACTCCTCAAGTATTCTGAACGAAACCGCCTCAGAGGAAAGATTATAGTAATTACTGCTTTCGGGAACTGTTACCTTGAAATAATAAACGCCGGACCGTGTAGGACAGGTCTGCGACCAGGGACCGTCAAAACTCTCGGAAAACATATACACGGGGGTGCCGAAGCAGCTTGCCGCACTGAACTGCGCACCTATGCCCTCGTAGCCGTCCTTTACCGTGGGGGGCGAAAGAAAGCGGTTTTTTGCCTTAACTATTTTAAAACTCAGTAAAAGCTCACGCTCAGAGCTTCCCTCCCACCCGTAGTTTTCATAATCCGAAAGCGTCAGTATTACCGAGTATTCTCCGACGTCAGTTGCACCCTCGCACACCGACGTATAAAGGTGGCTTCTCGCTATATCGGGGTGCTGGAGGCTACCCGTGTATTCCTTTTCGGCAATCTGAGGCGCTGCCAGACTTTTTTTGAGAATTTCAAAACGGACCCGCGGCGTATTCACGCTGACGGTGTCGGCACCGTAGGAAAACGTCAGACGGCACTCGTATTCTCCCGAATCCGACACGCTCTTAAGAAAGACCTCGCGCGAAATTGCACCCACGGGCTCCCCGTTGCAAAACCACTCGAAAAGAAAGCTTCCACTCTCACCAAGCGGATGACTTATACTGTCAAAGCCGAAGGCGTGCGCCTCACCGTCATATACAGCGCTCCCTGAGGAAAGAGAAAATTCCGGTGGCAAAAGTGCGAATTTTCCGTACAGCACGATATCCCCGTTTTGTGCCGAGCCAAAGGAATAGGGATTTTGACAAAGCTCATCGCTATACCAGCCGCAAAAGGAATATCCCTCAAGAGCGGGCGCATCGGGTGCCGTAAACGCCTCGCCCGAAAGATATTCCATACTCATATATTTCCGCGCGCCAATGTAGAAGGACGCCTTGTACGGCAGATACACAGCGTAAGCACACTTATCGTCGGTATATCGGTTTTCTGTAAAATATGAAAACTCTATCTGCTCCCCGGTTTCATCGTAAAGCGTCAAGCCTTCAACCGAAGCTGTGCTCCCCGAATAGAAAACCGGCGTGAAGCTGCCCTTTTCGAAGCGGCTCTCATACTTTACGCTAAGCTCTCCCGAAAATCCCGTGCCTGCCGCAGCGAGCCTTATTGGGTTATCGGTGCTGACTGCATAGGAATATCCTTCAATGCGCGAACGGCCGCCAAGCTCCATTGTTGCACGGTTTACCACGGCATAGGAATATTCCGAAAGGATACTGCCACCGCTCACCGTAAGCGTTCCCCGCTCTACCAGAACGCAGGGTGATGGGGAGCGCTGGTATAGCGCGCCCGAAAGCATCTCTGCCACAGCTCCCGAGGAATAATCAAGAACGAGTGCACTCTCACCGTATGCCGTGATATACGAATCGGATATAGTGACCCTTCCCTCTTTTACGCGCATTGAGCCGATATCGAGCGTCAGCTCAAGTCCGTTCAGAGTAACGTCTGCCTCGCAGCTTATTCCTGCGGCGGTGAGCCTGAGCGAGCCGCTCAGCACGACAGGCTTTGAAAGTGTCAGCTGCTCGTGCGTGCTTATATCCGAAAACCAAATATGCGCTCCCTCGGAAAGAACCTCGGTTATCTCTGTGACTGAGCTGTAATTTGCCAAAGTGCTCTCGCCATACCTCAGCCGATAGCCGTCACCCTCACTCTCGACTATGTATGAGCGTGATTCATGCGACACAGCACCGACACGAAGCTCCTGTTCGTTATTGAGGCTTTCCGATACCGAGGAAATGGCACGACGCTCACTTTTTTCCTCCTCCGTCGGCTCATCGTCGGCAGGCGCCGAGGCTTGTCCGCCCGCCCATGCCAGAAGAAAAACCAAAAAAGCGAGGCTTATTGCCCCGACTCTCATTATTCTGATAAATGATTTCATATCCGTCTCCTTGATTCCATTTATTTCCATTTAATTATAGCACCGAGATATAACCGTGGCAACAGCGGCAGAACGAAAAGATTTCGCAAAGTGCGACATATGCGCGCACCTTTCTGCCATGGCGTCTTTTTTTCTCACGTCAGAAGAACGAATACGCTTGTTATATAGCGTAAAAGCGATGCTGAGGTCGAAAAGATATCCGCCGCAGCATTTTTAAAAAGTTCCCACATTCATCAAATTTATCACCGAAAACCCTTGACTTTTTCGCGCGCGAGTGTATAATTTATTGTATATAAAGTACTGTTGGTGGCTCGATTTCTTTGAAAAAATCGAGATATACGTTTAAAACCGTACCGCAAAAATCTTTCACAGGTCAGGAGAAAACACCATGATTAACAAGAACATGCTTGCGCTTGGGACCAAGCGCTCAACGATACGCGAGCTTTTCGAATACGGAAAGCAGCTTGCTGCAAGGATTGGTGAGGAGAACGTATTTGATTTTTCTCTCGGAAATCCCAGCATACCCGCACCCGACGAGGTTAACGAGAAGCTCAAGGAGCTCATAGACACAACACCCTCCGTCGCTTTGCACGGATACACCTCAGCCCCCGGAGACCTTGCGGTAAGGCAAAAGATTGCCGCTTATATAGAAAAGGAGCACGGCGCACGTGCCTCTGCCGAGAATATTTATATGACAGTCGGTGCAGCGGCGGCTCTGTCCTGCGCGCTTAAGGCACTTCTTTCCGACGGCGACGAGGTGGTTCTTCTTGCCCCGTATTTCCCCGAATACCGCGTATTCACCGAGTCCAACCTCGGAAAAGTGGTTACTGCTCCCTGCCGCTCGGATAATTTCCGTCCCGATATTGCCGAGCTCTGCAAGGCGATAACTCATAAATGTGCCGCGGTTATAGTCAACTCCCCGAACAATCCCAGCGGTGCCGTTTATACCGAGGAGGACATAAAGGATATTGCCGAGGCACTCAAATACAAGGCTGAGGAATACGGCCACCCCATATACATTATTGCGGACGAGCCATACCGTGAGCTTGTCTATTCGGGTCAGAAGGTTCCCTTTATCCCCAACTACTACGCAAACACGATAGTTTGCTATTCTTACAGCAAGTCGCTCTCTATCCCCGGTGAGAGAATAGGCTACGTTTTCGTTTCGCCCTCTGCCGAGGATTCGGTGAGCATATCTGCCGCTGTTGCGGGGGCAGGCAGAGCGCTCGGTTACGTTTGCGCACCCAGTCTGCTTCAGCGTCTCGTTGCCGAGTGCCTTGGTAAGACCTCCGATATATCAGCATACCGCGAAAACCGCGATATACTCACTACGGCACTTCGCGAGTACGGATACACCGTTCCCAATGCCGACGGAGCATTCTATCTTTTCGTAAAATCTCCGCTTGAGTCGGCGCGCGATTTTTCGGACGTGGCAAAGGAACTGGGGCTCCTTCTCGTCCCCAGCGATGATTTCGGATTCCCCGGATTTGTCAGAATTGCATATTGTCAGAGCAAGGAAATGATTTTACGCTCTCTGCCTAAGTTCAAGGAGCTTTTCGATTTGGTAGGTAAAAAATGAAAGAGCTTAACGAAATAAGAAAAGAGATAAACCTCATAGACGAGAAAATGCGCGAGCTTTTTGAAAAGCGCATGGCTACGGTGCGCGAGGTCGCGGAATACAAGATAGCGCACGGACTCCCCGTTTACGATGCCGAGCGCGAGGCTCGCGTAGTGGAAAGCAACGTGGCTCGAATTACCGACGAGAAGCTTAAGCCTTATTACGTCAGCTTTCTGCAGGATACTATGAAGGTGTCCAAAAATTATCAGGACACGATTCTCGGAGGAATGAAAATCGCATATTCCGGTGTTGCGGGTGCTTTTGCCTATATTGCGGCAAGAACGGCATTCCCTACGGCACGATACGTATCCTATCCGAACTTTGAAAGCGCATATGCCGCATGCATAAACGGTGAATGCGATACTGCGGTTCTTCCTATCGAGAACAGCTACAACGGTGACGTAGGTGCCGTTACTGACCTTATGTTTTCGGGAAGCCTCAAGGTTAACGGAATAATAGAAATTGATATTACCCATTGCCTGCTTGGTCTTCCGGGCACCTGCGCCTCCGATATCAAGAAGGTAATCAGTCACCCTCAGGCGCTTGCTCAGTGCAAACCTTACATAAGAGCCCACGGGTTTGCCGAGGAGGAATACGAAAACACGGCGCTTGCCGCTGAGGCGGTATCACGTGCCGCCGATACATCGCTCGGAGCTATTGCAAGTGAAGAAACTGCTTCGCTTTACGGCTTGGAGGTTATTGAAAAGAATATCAACGAGGCAAGAAACAACACCACGCGCTTTGCCATTTTCTCTCGCTCGGAGCATAAGCACGCGGTTAACGAGCCCGGAATGCACAGCATTATTCTCTTTACGGTAAAAAACGAGGCAGGCTCGCTTGCCAAGGCACTTGACATAATAGGAAAGCACGGATTTAACCTCAGGGCTTTACGTTCAAGACCCATGAAATCGCTTATGTGGCAATACTATTTCTACGTTGAGGCAGAGGGTAACGCTCATACGAAAGAGGGCAAACGTCTTCTTGAGGACCTTGAGGAATATTGCGATAAGCTCAAATTTATAGGCACTTTTGTAAAGTAAGATTTACATAACAGCCGGAAATTAAGGAAAAATCAATGAACGACTATAAAACACTACGTATGAATCTCGGTGAGCGAAGCTATGGCATTCACATTGGGCGAGGGATACTCGGCAAGGCACGTGAGCTTTTCAATCTTGAAAGACGGGTTCTGATAGTTACCGACAGCGGCGTGCCGAAGGAATATGCCGAAAGGGTACGCGAGCTCTGCTCCGATGCCGAGATATTTACCTTCCCCGAGGGTGAGGCGAGCAAAACGCTCGGCACCTTTGCCGACATTTGCCGTGCTATGCTCCGTGCAGGACTTGGGCGCAAGGATGCTGTGGTTGCTGTCGGAGGAGGCGTTGTGGGAGATATCGCCGGATTCTGTGCGGCGTCGTATATGCGCGGTATAGATTTTTACAACGTTCCAACTACTCTTCTTTCCTCGGTTGACTCGTCCATCGGTGGAAAATGCGCGGTCGATTTTGAGGGCACAAAAAATATTCTCGGAGCATTTTACCAGCCTCGCGGCGTTATTATAGACACCGAGCTTCTCCGAACTCTTGACCGAAGGCAGCTTGCCTGCGGCAAGGCGGAGATAATAAAAATGGCTTTGAGCCGCAATGCCGCCCTTTTTGAAAAAATTGAAGCCGAGGGAATAAACGACTCAAACGTTGACGGTATAATACTCGAATCGCTTGAAATAAAGAAGGCCGTGGTTGAGCTTGACGAACGCGAGGGAGGACTTCGCAAGATTCTCAATTTCGGACACACCATAGGTCACGGAATTGAGGCTACGAGCGACTATCTTCACGGTGAGTGCGTAGCGCTCGGAATGATACCAATGTGCTCCCCTGACGTAAGAGAGAGGCTTATTCCCCTTCTGAAGAAGGAAGGATTGCCTTCGGAGCTTCCCTGCGATATGAGCTCCGCATTCAAGTTCGTGGAGCATGACAAAAAGGGAGACGGAATTGGCGTTGATGCAATTTTCGTCAACGAGGTCGGAGCCTCGCAAATCAGGCACGTTTCGATAGACGAGCTTAAGAGCAGAGTCTGTCAGCTCTGATTTTCGCAAAGCACTTATACATTAAAGTAAGGAACGGTTCAGGATATGAAAAACAGCTTTGGCAATTCAATAACAGTGACCATCTTCGGTGAGAGCCACGGTGAAGCCATCGGCGCAGTTCTCGACGGAATTGCCCCGGGAATAAAAATTGACGCAGCGTATATTATGGATAAGCTGTCAAAAAGGCAGGCAAGCGGTGACATATCGACGCCAAGAGTAGAGCCGGACGAGCCGATTTTTCTCTCCGGAATAAAAGACGGATATACAGAGGGTACTCCGATAGCCTTAATAATAAAGAATACCAACGCAAAAAGCTCGGCATACTCCGATATTTCCGATACGCCACGCCCCTCTCACGCCGATTACACAGCCGAGATGAAATATCACGGATACCAGGATAAGCGCGGCGGAGGGCATTTTTCCGGAAGAATAACGGCGCCGCTCGTTGCCGTCGGTGCAATACTTTCATCGGCTCTTCTTGCAAAGGGCATAAAAATCGGCACTCATATCAAATCCTTGCACGGAATAACCGACAGAAATTTCAAAAATTACAACGAGGATATTGCTATTCTTGAGCGCTCGGGATTTCCTGTTCTCGACGGTAGTGCCGCTGAAAAAATGACGGTTGAAATTCTGAATGCTAAGGCTGCGCAGGACAGCGTAGGCGGTGTTCTTGAAACCTGCATAACCGGCATTGAGGCAGGCGTAGGCGAACCTTGGTTTGACACGGTTGAGGGCGTTTTGTCTCACGCGCTGTTTTCGGTTCCTGCCGTTAAGGGCGTTGAGTTTGGTTACGGCTTTGCCGTAGCGGACATGCTGGGCAGCGAGGCGAACGACCCGTTTTGCATAAAAGACGGTGCCATTGTCACGCAAAAGAATACAAGCGGAGGCATCAACGGCGGAATTACCAATGGAATGCCTATAATATTCCGCACTGCAATCAAGCCTACCCCGTCGATTTCAAGACTGCAAAAAACCGTCAATCTTTCTACTATGACCGAAACTGAAATTTCGGTTGTGGGCAGACACGACCCTGCGATAATTCACAGAGCGCGTGCGGTGATTGATGCGGTTTGCGCCATCGCGATATCCGACCTTCTTGTAACAAAATACGGAACAGACTATCTTAAAAACTGAGGCGAGTTCTGAAATAGAACCGCCAAAAGAGGCATTTTATGGAATACGGCTGTATAGCACAAACGCTGAAGCATAGCTTCTCAAAGCAAATACACGACCTGCTCGGCTACGGTGATTACGAGCTATGTGAGCTTGCACCTGAGGAGGTTGGCAGATTTCTTACTGAGGGCAGCTTCAAGGCGATAAACGTCACAATACCGTATAAGGAAACGGTAATTCCCTATCTTTCTCACATAAGCCGCGAGGCAGAGCTAATCGGTGCGGTAAACACTATTGTCAACCGCGGTGGCAGACTTTACGGCTACAATACGGATTTTTACGGAATGAGCATGCTTGCCATGCGAGTCGGTATTGATTTTTACGGAAAAAAGGTTCTTATTCTCGGAACCGGAGGTACTGCGAAAACCGCTTGTGCCGTTGCGGCACATTTTGGTGCTGAGGATATAAGAAAAGTATCCCGTAAGGCAGGCGCAGATTCGATAAGCTACGAGGAATGCTTAAAAAAGCATACCGATGCGGATATAATTATAAACACTACCCCCGTCGGAATGTTCCCTAAAATTCTCGGCAAGCCGATAGAGCTTGCAAAATTCACGAGGCTCTCCGGTGTGCTTGACGCGATTTACAATCCCATTGCAACGCCTCTGATTCTTGAGGCTCGCAGTATGAACATTGCGGCAGAGGGCGGGCTTTATATGCTTGTAGCTCAAGCCGTCAAAGCAGCGGAGATATTCTGCGGCAAAGAGTTTGATGCCGGAACGCTCGATAGAATTTTTGAAGAAATTTCAAAGAAAAATCAAAATATAGTTCTTATAGGTATGCCTGCATCGGG